>CAMBYR010000063.1 GCA_945872375.1 uncultured Blautia sp.
GTAAACGGATCACCGGTATTGTAATCCACAAGCTGCTCTGCATTTCCATGGTCCGCACAGATAAACATCTGTCCGTTTACTTCTTTAATAGCTTCCACTGCTCTGCCCACGCAGGCATCTACTGCTTCTACCGCTTTGATCGCAGCTGCTTCCACGCCTGTATGACCAACCATATCCGGATTAGCAAAGTTAATGATGATTACATCATATTTATCGGATTTGATTGCCTCTACCAGCTTGTCGCACACAGCAGGTGCACTCATTTCCGGCTGAAGGTCATATGTTGCAACCTTTGGAGATTTTACAAGGATTCTGTCCTCACCCTTGTTTGGCTCCTCAATACCTCCGTTGAAGAAGAAAGTAACGTGAGCATATTTCTCTGTTTCAGCAATACGTGCCTGAGTCATGTTATGTGCTGCCAGATATTCGCCAAATGTGTTGTGAAGCTGTACCTTGTGGAATGCCACGATTTTGTTCGGAATGGTGTCATCATATTCTGTAAAGCATACATAAGTCAGATCCAGTTTCTTTTCTCTTGCAAAGCCCTGGAATGCATCGTCACAGAATGCTCTGGTAATTTCACGTGCACGGTCCGGACGGAAGTTAAAGAACACAACAGAATCTTTATCCGCAATAACAGTAACCGGCTTGCCGTCTTTTTCAATGACTGTCGGAAGCACAAATTCATCTGTCTTTCCATTGTCATAAGATACCTGTACAGCTTCTGCCGCATCAGTACCTTTTACACCTGCTCCTTTTGTAAGAGCATTGTAAGCCATTTCCACACGATCCCAACGGTTATCGCGGTCCATTGCATAATAACGTCCGGAAACAACGCCGATCTCGCCTACGCCGATTTCCTTCATTTTTGCCTGAAGCTCTTCGATATAGCCTTTTCCGGATGCCGGAGGTGTATCACGTCCGTCAAGGAAACAATGTACATATACCTTTTTCAGTCCCTCTCTCTTTGCCATTTCCAGAAGGCCGTAGAGATGAGTATTATGGCTGTGCACTCCGCCGTCAGATAACAGGCCCATGAAATGAATAGAGGAATCATTTTCACGCGCGTTTTTCATAGCTGCCAGAAGCGCTTCATTTTTAAAGAAATCACCATCTTCGATTTCTTTTGTAATTCTGGTAAGTTCCTGGTATACGATACGTCCTGCGCCCATATTCAGATGACCTACTTCAGAGTTTCCCATCTGTCCATCCGGAAGTCCTACTGCAAGACCGCTGGCATATCCTTTTACAAAAGGACAATTAGCCATAAGATCGTCCATTACAGGAGTTTTTGCTTCATAAACAGCATTTGCTTCATGCTTGTCATTTAATCCATAACCATCAAGAATCATCAAAACAGTTGGTTTTTTGCTCATAACGTTCTCCTTTTTGTATTAGCTACAATATTCTCTCCTATATATAGTACCAAAAATCTGAAATTTTTCAAGGATTTTATTTACCATATACACGCAGAACGCTGGATGTTTTACGAATGGAACTCCTGTTTCCAAGCTCTGCCATAGCTGTACGGAAATCGCCTTCGCGTACTGTGGAGGTAATCACAACCACCTCTGCACTTCCGGGTGTTTTTGTCTCTTTCTGAATGATCTGCGCAATGCTGACCTCGTATTTGGCAAAAATGGTAGTAATATCTGCCAGAACACCCGGACGATCTTCTACCTGCAGACGAATGAAGTAACGATGATAGGTGTCCTCCATTTTCTTCACCGGAATCTCTTTGTAGCAGGTACAGCCGATCCGCGCTGCACATCCCATGCGGATATTGCGCACGATATCAAACACATCTCCCACTACAGCACTGGCCGTAGGAAGTTCTCCTGCACCTCTGCCGAAAAACATCACATCTTCCACTGCATCTCCGTGAACAAATACAGCATTATAAGAATCATTTACCGTTGCAAGCTGATGTGTACTTGGAATCAGGACCGGGCAGACATATGCTTCAATGCCGTCTTCCGCCTGTTTCGCCACACCAAGGAGCTTGATATCACATCCCATTTCTTTGGCATACCGGATATCCTTTGAGGATATTTTTGTGATGCCTTCAATATATACATCGTCAAAAACCACACGGGAATGAAATGCCACACTGGCAAGGATGGCTACCTTACGGGCAGCATCCAGTCCTTCGATATCGGCAGTGGGATCTGCCTCTGCATATCCAAGTTCTGTGGCAAGTGCCAGGGCATCCTGAAATTCCATTCCGTCCTGGGTCATTCTGGTCAGAATAAAGTTGGTGGTTCCATTTACAATACCCATGACCTCTGTTATGTAGTTTCCTGCAAGACACTGTTTCAGCGGACGAATGATGGGAATTCCGCCTGCGACTGCCGCCTCAAAGAGGAAATCCACATGATTGGCTTCTGCTGCCTCAAGAAGTTCTCTTCCATGGACAGCGATCAGATCTTTGTTTGCGGAGACGACATGTTTGCCGGCCCGAAGCGCTGCAAGTATATAAGTTCTGGCCGGCTCCATACCTACCATCAGTTCAATCACGATTGTAATCAACGGATCATTGATGTTTTCATCACAACTATTGGTAAGCACCGAATCATCTTCCACCTTCTCAGACGCTTTCTCAAGATTTCTCACCAGAATTCTGGAAATCTGTACTTTGCTGCCAATCTTTGCTTCCATTTCGCTTTCCTGATTCTTCAGCACCTTATATACACCGGTTCCAACTGTTCCAAGCCCCAGCAGAGCCGCTTTGATCACTTTGTTATCCATTTTGGAGTAACCCCTTTCCGCTTTCTGTATTCGTTGACACACTGTTTACTTATAGTAGGACAGAAATTGGAATTTGTCAAGTAATGGATTATTCTGCTTCTTCTATTATCTGAGGATCTGATACGCTGACTTTATGGTCATACCAGGTTCCCTTTGTTCCGATCAGAGCAACATCAAATTCCTCATCAAGAGCAGGTACCGGGATATCAAATCCATTTACTTCTTCTGTCATGCCGTCACTGTAGGTTACTGTATCCAGTACCGGCTCCAGAAGTGCAGCGCCTTCCTTCTGAGCGTCTTCCGCTGTTCCTGCAAACAGATTTACAATATTCTGGGAAGCAAGGCTTACATGAATGGTCATCACGCCGTCTTTTACTGTCAGAGTTCCCCTTCCTTCGTTTGCTTCATTTACATGAAACATGCTGCTGTCGGTATCAAACTCTGCACTGTAAACGCCATCTTCCAGAACTGTGCTTTCTGCCGGTTCCGCAGCATCCTCAGCTTCTCCTGCACCCAGCGCATCGATTGCTTCTTTTGTATGTTCTACATAAAGCTGTTTTACTGCCTCAATACTTCCAAGGCCTGCGATCTGTGCATCAACACTGTCAAAGTTTCCGGATGCGATGAACATGCTCTTCCAGGAATCTTCCTCATCTCCTGCCATGTCATTGTTTGCATGGTCGCCCGCAACTACCATCAGAGGACGAAGAATTACTTTTTTATAACCGGCTGCTGCCACTGCATCGATCACTGCCTCACATGCAGTTTCTTCCGGTTCTCCCTCTACCGTACCGATAAATGCATTTGCAAATCCAAGTTCACCCATCTGGGTCTGCATCTGGCTGTAGGTAACCTTTGCTGTATGGGAAGTTCCATGTCCCAGAAATACGAATGCAGTTCCATCCTCTGCTGCCGCATCCAGGGTTTCATATCCTGCTTCTGCCAGCGCTGCATCCACAACTGCCTGAGCAACAGCTGCCTTGTCATCATTTACAACAGTGACATCATCCCCTACATCACCAAGCATTGGTTCTGCTACAACAATATTTTCAAACTCATCCTGATATTCTTCGAGAGCATCGATCATCTCATCGTACTCTGCACCATGCATCAGATGGGTAGGCTGTACAACCAGATTTTTTACACCGTTTGCAGCTGCGCGATCCAGTGCCTGCTGCATATTGTCGATTACTTCGCCATCTCTTGCCTGTACGTGGTTAATGATGATCTGTGCGGTAAAAGCACGTCTTACTGCCCAATCAGGATATGCTTCCGCGAGAGCATCCTCAATGCCTTTGATATCTTCTACACGGCTGCCATTATAGGAAGTACCGAAGCTTACCACCAGCAGTTCGTTCTCTCCGATTTCATCTGCATTGCGTGGATCATCCAGGGATGCATCTCCCGTATCCAGTCCAAAGTAATCCGGGCTTGCTTCCTCACCTTCCACCAGTTCCTTCTGTGCGTCAGTCAGGCTGTCCCATGCTTCTTTTGCTGCAATACAGTCTTCATCTGTGGTTTCTGTTCTTTCCTGCACATAAATCCTATCGATCAGTGCCGCCACATTGTCCGCCGCTGCCTGGTCTGCGTCTTCGCCTTCTGCAGCTTCCCCGGTTTCTGTCTCCTCTGCCATAACGGATGCTGTTCCCATCATCATTGTGCAGCTCATGGATACTGCAAGAAGCATTGCCAATACAGATTTTCTTTTCATGTTTTTTTCCTCTTTTTCTTATATTTCCGGAAAGAACCATGCAAAAAGGCGGCTGCATTTCTGCAGCCGCCGCTTTCCCATAAGCACACGGTTCCTGTGTAAAACACAAACTGAAATCGGACATTCCGTTTTCCAATGGAAAACAGAATGCATTTCACATCTGGATATATAAGAGCTGTGTAAGGTTATGAGAATATAGGTCATGTATACCGCAGACCTGAAATTCCACGCCAAGGCAGGTCTCCTGACTTTGTTCATCGCCGCTCTTCCTTCCCGGTTTCCCAGTGGTCTTTAAGAGCAGCTCCCTTACACAGTGACGGTATCGTTCCGGATTCTCACCGGATTCCCTTTTATATATCAAAACTATGATATCACCTTTGCGTTATAACAATTGCACATATTCAATTCGGATAACAAAGTTTTACCACAAAATCTCTGACATGTCAAGCAACACAAAAGTTTCTGACCAATTTATCTGACATATCCGGTACCGTTCACTTTGTTCTCAGTAACACATATCCGATTATTTGTAGCAAACGATCTTTCCGAAATCTGGTTTCAGAGATGCGCCGCCTACCAGACCGCCGTCGATATCACCCATTGCAAACAGTTCTGCTGCATTTCCTGCATTTACAGATCCGCCGTACTGGATACGGATAGCTTCTGCTGTGTCGGTGTCATAGATTTCAGCGATGCACTCACGGATGCCTTTGCAAACTTCTTCAGCCTGTTCGCTGGTAGCAGTTTTGCCGGTTCCGATTGCCCAGATCGGCTCGTAAGCGATTACGATCGTCTTAGCCTGATCAGCAGTTACATTCTGCAGACCAACTTTTACCTGCTGACGGATCCAGTCCATGGTGATTCCCTGCTCTCTCTGAGTCAGAGATTCGCCGCAGCACATGATCGGGGTAATGCCGTGTTCCAGAGCTTTCAGAACTTTCTTGTTTACATCTTCGTTTGTTTCTCCGAAGTAATCTCTTCTTTCGGAATGTCCAAGAATGACATATTTAACGCCTGCATCAACAAGCATAGCCGGAGCGATCTCGCCTGTGTAAGCGCCTTTTTCTTCAAAATACATATTCTCTGCTGCAACTGCAATGTTGGTTCCCTTGCAGGCTTCTACTACAGGAACGATGTCGATTGCAGGAACGCCGAATACTACGTCTACTTCGTCGTTCTGTACAAGCGGTTTCAGAGTCTCTACAAGAGCAACTGCTTCGCTTGGGGTCATGTTCATTTTCCAGTTACCAGCAATAATTTTTTTTCTTGCCATTTTTATATCCTCCAGGTTATGATATCTAAATTCATTCTGCGCTTACGCTTGATTTCATTAAGTTGCTTTCGGTTCCCTCAACTAATTTCGCAGTTCACTTACGTTCCTGCTCAATAAGGTTCGGGAAGGGCCTCGCACTAAATTCAATCTGCGCTTACGCTTGATTTCATTAAGTTGCTTTCGGCCTATTTGTCGTTTGCTGCTGCTACACCCGGGAGTTCTTTTCCTTCAAGGAATTCCAGGGATGCGCCGCCGCCAGTGGAGATATGAGACATCTTGTCGCCAAATCCAAGCTGGTTTACTGCTGCTGCAGAGTCACCGCCGCCGATGATGGTGGTAGCATCTGTCTCAGCAAGTGCTTTTGCAACTGCGATGGTTCCTTTTGCAAGGATCGGGTTTTCAAATACGCCCATCGGTCCGTTCCAAACAACAGTTTTTGCAGATTTTACAGCGTCTGCAAACAGTTCTGCTGTCTTCGGTCCGATGTCAAGTCCCATCATATCTGCCGGGATTGCATCTGCATCTACGGAAGAAACTTCGATTTCTCCGTCGATCGGGTTCGGGAATTCTTTTGCAATAGTGGTATCGATTGGAAGAAGAAGCTTCTTGCCAAGCTTTTCAGCCTTTTCCATCATTTCCTTGCAGTAGTCGATCTTGGTATCATCCACCAGAGAAGTACCAACTTCCAGACCTTTTGCTTTCTGGAAGGTGTATGCCATACCGCCGCCGATGATCAGCGTATCGCATTTTTCCAGAAGGTTGGAAATAACGTTCAGCTTATCAGCAACTTTTGCACCGCCAAGAATTGCAACGAACGGTCTGACCGGAGTTTCTACAGCATTTCCAAGGAAATCGATTTCTTTCTGCATCAGATATCCAACTGCACAGGTATCGATAAACTGGGTAACACCAACGTTGGAGCAGTGTGCTCTGTGAGCGGTTCCGAATGCATCGTTTACAAATACATCTGCAAGAGAAGCCAGATCTTTGCTGAATGCTTCGCCGTTCTTGGTCTCTTCTGCACGATAACGGGTATTTTCAAGAAGAACGATTTCGCCGTCTTTCATAGCGTCAACAGCAGCTTTTACGCTGTCGTCCACTACAACCGGGCTCGGAACAAATTTTACTTCCTGGCCAAGGAGTTCGGTTAAACGAACTGCAACCGGTGCCAGAGAAAGTTCCGGTTTCGGTTCTCCCTTCGGTTTTCCAAGATGAGAGCAAAGAATGATCTTTCCGCCGTCAGCAACCAGTTTTTTGATGGTAGGAAGAGCTGCTACAAGACGGTTTTCGTCTGTGATCTTGCCTTCTTTTAACGGTACATTGAAGTCACAGCGAACCAGGACTTTCTTGCCGTTTACATTGATGTCGTCAACAGATTTTTTGTTTAATCCCATGACTGTAATTCCTCCTTATGGATAAATGATGTGTGTCACATGATAAAAGGGTCCGGTCCTATTCAGACCGGACCCCTGGTGAGTCTATACTTCTTTCAAACCTGGATTATGCGTTAAGCAGGCTTCCGAAATGTTTGATGGTACGAACCATCTGGCTTGTGTAGGAGTTTTCATTGTCATACCAGGAAACTACCTGAACTTCTGTTGTGCCGTTGTCCAGAGGAAGAACCATTGTCTGGGTAGCATCAAACAGAGAACCATAGGTCATTCCTACGATATCGCTGGAAACGATTTCGTCTTCGTTGTATCCGAAGGATTCGTTGGAAGCAGCTTTCATAGCTGCATTGATCTGCTCTTTTGTAACTTCACCTTCAACAACTGCTGTTAAGATAGTTGTAGAACCGGTCGGGGTCGGAACACGCTGAGCGGAACCAATAAGTTTGCCGTTCAGTTCAGGGATAACAAGGCCGATAGCTTTTGCAGCACCGGTGCTGTTCGGAACGATATTAACTGCTGCTGCACGGGATCTTCTCAGATCGCCTTTTCTCTGCGGTCCGTCAAGAGTCATCTGATCGCCTGTGTAAGCGTGAATTGTGCACATGATACCGGATTTGATCGGTGCGCAGTCATTCAGAGCTTTTGCCATCGGAGCTAAGCAGTTTGTTGTACAGGAAGCTGCGGAGATGATCTTGTCTTCTTTTGTAAGACCTGCATGGTTTACATTGTAAACGATGGTCGGAAGGTCATTGCCTGCCGGAGCAGAAATGATAACGTGTTTTGCACCAGCATCGATATGAGCCTGTGCTTTTGCTTTGGAGGTGTAGAAACCGGTACATTCCAGAACTACATCTACGCCGATTTCTCCCCACGGAAGTTCTGCAGCGTTAGCTTTTGCATAGATTTTGATTTCTTTTCCGTCTACAGTGATGGAATCTTCGCCAGCTGTTACAGTATCAGCTTTTGCATATCTTCCCTGTGTGGAATCATATTTTAATAAGTGAGCCAGCATTTTCGGGGATGTTAAGTCGTTGATTGCAACGATTTCAAATCCTTCTGCTCCAAACATCTGACGGAATGCAAGACGACCAATACGGCCAAATCCGTTAATTGCAACTTTTACTGCCATGATAAATTCCTCCTATGAATTAAATGGTTAATATGGACATTTCTTCATTTGTTAAAGAAACGTCAACCTATGGGATATTGTACCGAATTTCATACAAAAATTCAAGTCCCATTTATAAAAAATACGGATAAAATAGAAAAAACGTCAGCAGATTATGTTATAATCTCTGTACGGCAATTTATCGCTGCTGAAAGAAAGGAGATACATACAAATGATTTTATGGGACTGTCATATGCACTCTTCCTTTTCGGCGGACTCGGAAACCCCCATGGAAAACATGATTCAAAAGGCTGTCAGCCTGGGTTTTCAGGGTATCTGCTTCACAGAACATCTGGATCCGGATTACCCGGAAGTCCCGGATCCCATTGATTTTTCACTGGATCTTTCCGCCTATCAGAAAAAAATAATGGAGTTAAAAGAAATCTGGCGTTCCAGAATAGAACTCTGCTTTGGTATTGAACTGGGCCTGCAGCCTCACCTTTCCGGCGAGTTCCGAAAGCTCCTCCTGGATACTCCCTTTGATTTTGTCATCGGTTCCTCCCATGTGGTTCACGGTTATGATCCCTACTATCCTGATTTTTTCCGGAACCGTCCGGAACACCAGGCATATCTGGAATATTTCCAGTCCATTCTGGAAAATCTGACTGCATTTCAGGGAATGGATGTTTACGGCCATATTGATTATGTGGTACGGTATGGGCCCAACAAAAATCAAAACTATTCTTATAAACAATATCAGGATATTCTGGACGAAATCCTGCAGAGGATCATTGCCGCAGGCAAGGGCATTGAACTGAATACCGGCGGATATCATTACGGACTTGGAGAGCCAAACCCCTGCCGGGAAATCATCCTTCGTTACCGGGAGCTTGGCGGTGAGATCATCACCATCGGCGCTGATGCCCATTCTCCGGACAAAATTGGTTATTCCTTTGAGCAGGCTGCCTGCGTGCTGAAGGACTGCGGTTTTTCCTATTATACTGTTTTCCGTGACAGGAAACCGGATTTTCTTCCCATTTAACAGTATAAAAATACTCTCAAAAAAACTCCGGTTCAAAACTGACCCGGAGTTTTTCATGGCTGCCGCAGCGGCCGCCCGTATTATTTTATTATAAAAGTTCCGGACAACAATCATGTCCGTTATTTTCTAAGCTTTTCAACAAATGTATACAATTTACCCGGATGCTCCTGATCCAGAGATGTCTCATACATTTTCCGAATTGCCTCTGTAATCATTTCTATCACAACCGGC
>CAMBYR010000064.1 GCA_945872375.1 uncultured Blautia sp.
TTCCCGTCATGGTTCCCACGGAAAGGACTGCAAGCTCCTGTCCTCTTTTCAGAATTTCCGACTTTCCATATTCCAGCGGTGTACAGAAATTCTCAAGTCCCGTCCAGGCTTCTCCCTTTGGATAACGGATCGCACATGGTCCGTCATACTGAAGCGCAAATTTCATCATCGCCTTCAATTCCCAGCAATTCTTTGGCGCCAGAACAACCATATTCGGCATCATACTCAGATAAGAGAGGTCAAAGCATCCATGATGGGTCTCTCCGTCTGCTCCCACAAGACCTGCACGGTCCACGGCAAAGATCACATGAAGCTTCTGCATGCAGACATCATGAAGAATCTGATCCACAGCTCTCTGAAGGAAGGAAGAATACACTGCCACCACAGGGATCATTCCGCCAAGAGACAGGCCTGCCGCAAAGGTCACCGCGTGTTCTTCCGCGATTCCCACGTCATAGAACCGTTCCGGATAACACTTCGCAAATTTGCCAAGTCCGGTTCCCTCCTGCATGGCTGCCGTAATGGCCACCAGTTTCTTTTCCTCTGCTCCCAGCTCTACCATGGTCTCTGAAAAAACATCGGTGTAGGACAAGGCCGTCTTCGCATCCAGCTGTTCCCCTGTTTTTCTGTCAAAGGGCCCTGTTCCATGGAATCTGTCCGGATGAACCACGGCAGGTGTAAAGCCTTTGCCCTTCTGAGTCAGCACGTGAACCACCACCGCGCCTTCCACACGTTTTGCTTCGTTAAACAGCTTCATCATCTGGGTCATATTATGCCCGTCCACCGGGCCCAGATAGGTCAGACCCATATTTTCAAAAAGCATACCCGGAATAAAAAGCTGCTTGATGCTGCTTTTGGTTTTCCGGACCGTATCCACCAGAGAGGTCCCTACTTTGGGAATCTTTTTCAGATTTCTGGTGACATTCAGTTTAAAGCCCGTATAGGCCTCCGCCGTACGAAGGGCGCTCAGATAACTGGACATCCCTCCTACATTGCGGGAAATGGACATATTGTTGTCATTGAGCACAATGATAAAATTCGTATCCAGCTCCGCTGCATTGTTCAGCGCCTCATACGCCATACCGCCGGTAAGAGCACCATCGCCGATGACAGACACCACATGATGTTTCTGTCCCTGCAGATCTCTTGCTCTCACATAACCAAGCCCCGCAGAAATGGAATTGGAGCTGTGACCGGTATCAAAAGAATCACAGTCACTTTCCTTTCGCTTCGGGAAGCCGCTTAAGCCTCCTTCCATGCGCAGACGGTCAAACTGCTCTTTTCTTCCGGTAAGTATCTTATGAGTATACGCCTGATGCCCCACATCCCAGATAATTTTATCACCGGGAAGATCCAGCACATTGTGAAGTGCCATAGTAAGCTCCACAACACCCAGATTGGATGCCAGATGTCCGCCTGTCTTACTGACAGAATTAATTAAAAAACTTCTGATTTCTGCCGCAAGTCTGGGAAAATCCGACAATGCAATGTTATGGATATCATTTGGTTTTTTAATTTTTTCCAGAATCATTCGTATCCTTCTTTCATTTCCTGCGTCCGGCCAGATATCCGGCCAGATTTATCAGAAATTCATTTTCTTTTCGGAGACTTTCCAGCAAAGAAACGGCTTCCTCCGTAAGCTCCGATACCATACGGGAAGCTTCCTCAATTCCAAAGAGCGTCACATAGGTCACTTTATGATTTTTTTCATCACTGTGAACCGGCTTTCCCAGCTCTTCACTGGTACTGGTCACATCCAGGATATCATCCTGAATCTGAAATGCCAGTCCGATCTTTCCTGCAGCCTGTTCGATGACGGCCACCTGGCCGTCATCTGCGCCTGCCAGAATGGCTCCTGTCATCATCGCTGCCTCAATGAGGGCCGATGTCTTGTGGCTGTAGATATAATCCAGCATTTCCCGGTTCATGGGTTTTCCGTCATTTTCCACATCCACGCTCTGTCCGCCCAGCATTCCGTAAATTCCTGTTTTCCCGGCCATCACCGAAGCCGCCTTTGCCACAGACGGATTTCCGGGGTCCAGTGTAAAGGCCCGGAACATGCATTCATAGGCGTAATTCAAAAGTGCCGCGCCGCTCAAGACCCCCATAGCCTCTCCAAATACCTTATGGGTGGTCAGCCGGCCTCTTCGATAGTCATCATTATCAATTGCAGGGAGATCATCATGAATCAGCGAATGGGTATGAATCATTTCCATCGCTGCCATAAACGGCTCTGCCAGACGCAGATCGCCTCCAAACATCCGGCAGGTCTCCATTAAAAGCATGGGGCGAATACGTTTTCCTCCCGCACACATGCTGTAATTCATGGCTTTTGCCATGTTTTCGGCAAATCCTTCTTCTTTCGGAAGAAATTTGCGGATGATTTCCTCAGTCAATTCTGTTTTTTTCTGTAATTCCTCTTTAAAACTCACGTAAGGTCCCGTCCTCATCCATCTGCAGCATCTTCTTTTCCACTGTATCAAGCTTTCCGCTGCAATATTTTAATAATTCCATTCCCTGTTTATATAAACAAAAAGACTCTTCCAGAGAGGTTTCCCTGTCCTCCAGTTTCTTTGCCAGAACATCCAGCTCTGAGAAAGCCTCCTCCAGTGTCTTTTCTTCTTTTTCTTTTATGGTCTCAGTCATGATTCCATTCTTCCTTTCCAAAGTCAGTCACCACAGAAATGGTCAGGCTGTCTCCTTTTTGGATGCCTGAAATGCTGGTCACCGCTCTTCCCTGACGATCAGCCACATAGGAATAGCCCTGATTCAGCTTGCCCAGGGGAGACAGTCCTCCGAATCGTTCCAGGTAAAGAGAAAGTGTGTGACGATAATCCCGCACACGGCCCTCCATTGCTGCCCGGATCCGTTCCTCCGCATCCACGAGACGCTGCCTGTTTTCCCTCAGACGGTTCTCCGGGCTTAGAAACTTAAGCTTTGTCTGATACTGTTCCAGCCTGCTCCTCCACAGATCCAGCTTCGCATTCATACTCCGGTGCAGCCTGTCTTCCATGGCTCTCTGTGCATCCACAATGCTCCGGTAATCGCTGACTGCCAGTTCTGCTGCCGCTGACGGCGTAGGAGCACGGAGATCTGCCACAAAGTCGGCGATGGTAAAATCGGTCTCATGACCCACTGCGGATATGACCGGTGTCCGGCATTCAAAAATGGCCCGTGCCACTTCTTCCTCATTAAATGCCCAGAGATCCTCAATGGATCCTCCTCCCCGGCCTACAATGATCACATCCATCCCTGCCGTATCCAGCATCCGTATTCCCCTGGAAATACTGGCTGCCGCACCGTCTCCCTGCACCAGCGCAGGATAGAGAACGATCTGAATATAGGGATTTCTCCTGTATGAAATATTGCGGATATCCTGAATGGCTGCTCCTGTGGGAGCCGTTACCACCCCAAGCTTTTTCACAAAGGATGGAATGGGCTGTTTATATTCCTCTGCAAACATCCCCATATCCTCCAGCTCCGCTTTTAGCTGGAGAAAGCGCTCATAAAGAGCGCCTGCACCCTCAAGAGTGATTTCCTTTACATAGAGTTGATACCTTCCGTCTCTTTCGTAGACATCCACAGCTCCTCCGGCAATGATCCTGTCCCCGTCCTTCATCCGAAAGGACAGACCTCTTCTGTGGCCGGCAAACATCACGCAGCTCAGCACACCTGTTTCATCCTTGAGTGAAAAATAGATATGCCCGCTGGTATGATACTTACAATTGGACACTTCTCCCTTTACATAAATCTTCTGCAGAAAAAAATCCTGCACAAACATATTCTTTACGTATCGGTTGACCTGTCCTACAGAATAAACATTTTTCATTTTTCTTCAGGTACCGGGGTCTCCGTTTTTTTGTCAGATTTGGAACGAAGAATGATCTTTGCTCTGTGTTCCGGCCTTTTGGACGGTTTCACGGGTACATTCTCATCCTTTCGTCCGCTGGCAATCTTGCCCAGTACACCATTGACAAAAGAGCCCGATGTGTCACCGCCGAAGCATTTGGCAATTTCCACTGCTTCATTAATGGCAACGCCCACGGGCACATCTTCTCTGTATTTCATTTCGTATACAGCAAGACGCAGAGTGCTCAGATCCACTCTGTTCATACGGCCTGTCTTCCAGCCGCGGCTGTATTCATTGAGAATTCCGTCTATCTCCTCCAGATGTCCCAGAACATCTCTGTACTCCTCAAAAATCTGCTCCCGTCCCGATTCATCGGCTCCTTCCAGGTTGTCCAGATAAAGGCGTACCTGCTCCTCCATCATTTCTTCTCTCGAATTAAACTGCAGCATGAACAGCAGCTTAAACACATGCTCTCTCTGTTCCCGTCTCTTCATAGTTCCTCCTAATATAGAAAAAAGGAAAGAATTACTTTCCTTTTTCGTTCTCCATATCTACGCTGGCAATGTGGATATTGACATCTGCCACTTCCAGTCCGGTCATATTTTCAATGGATGTTTTCACTTTTTCCTGTACCTTTTTGCTGGTTTCCAGGATATTTACGCCGAACTCGATATTCAGTGTCAGATCAACGGTAACCACACCTTCCAGCACGGTCACCTTCACACCTCTGGAAAGGTTTTTCATTCCAAGCTTGCTTACCAGCTCATTTGTAATATTGCCGCCCATGGAAGCCACACCTTCCACGTCTGTGGCAGCCAGTCCGGCGATGATTGCAACCACTTCATCTGCGATCTGCACTTCACCGATCCCGCCTACGTCCTGTATTTTATATGTTGTTCTTTTTTCAGCCATGCCAACTCCTCCTAAGGGTTTTGGGTAATTTCACAGTTCACGCCTGCAAATTTCTTATTTACTTTCCTCATTATATCAAATCCATCAAAAATTGAAAAGGGTTATTTACTGAATTCTGTCAATATTAAATCTGGATTACGGTTCTGTGTCATTCCCACACTCCAGGGATTAATAAAGAGCAGCAGCGGATTTCCCTTCAGATCCGTTACCTTCTTCATATCGGAAGTTCCGGAGATCTTTGCCACATCCACCTGTTCCTTATTCGCGATCCAGCGAATATGCTCGTAAGGCAGATTCTCCAGACGAATATCCACATTGTACTCATTTTCCAGACGATATTTCAGAACATCAAACTGCAGGACACCTACCACACCCACAATAATTTCTTCCATACCGGTATTGAATTCCTGGAAGATCTGGATGGCACCCTCCTGGGCGATCTGATTGATTCCCTTTACAAACTGCTTTCTTTTCATGGTATCCAGCTGACGGACTCTTGCAAAATGTTCCGGCGCAAATGTCGGTATTCCCTCAAAGGCAAATTTCTTTCCCGGTGCACAGATGGTATCTCCGATGGAGAAAATGCCCGGATCAAACACACCGATGATATCTCCCGCATAAGCTTCATCCACCACATGACGGGACTCTGCCATCATCTGCTGAGGCTGAAGAAGACGCATTTTTTTATCGCCCTGCACATGATATACCTCGGAAGCCGCCTCAAATTTTCCGGAACAGATCCGCATAAAGGCAATACGGTCTCTGTGTGCTTTATTCATATTTGCCTGAATCTTAAAGACAAAGGCAGAAAAATCGTCGGACATGGGATCGATTTCTCCCGCATCGGATAATCTTGGAAGGGGAGATGTGGTCATTTTCAGGAAATGCTCCAGAAAGGTTTCCACACCAAAGTTGGTAAGAGCCGATCCAAAAAATACCGGCGTCAGATTTCCCTTATCCACCTGCTCCTGGTCAAAATCCGCACTGGCGCCATCCAGAAGCTCAATCTCCTCCAGAAGCTGTTCCTTCTGATCCGGATCCACCAGTTCATCCAGACGCGGATCATCGATGGCAATTTCTTCCAGGCTTCCCTCTTTTGTTCCCTTTTGTGTATCGGAATAAATCAGTACCTTTCTGGTGTTTCTGTCATATACTCCGCGGAATTTTTTTCCGGAACCAATGGGCCAGTTCACCGGACAGGTGGCAATTCCCAGTTCCTTTTCAATTTCATCCAGAAGATCAAAAGTATCGTTTGCATCCCTGTCCATTTTATTGATAAACGTAAAAATAGGAATATGGCGCATGACACAGACCTTGAATAATTTTCTGGTCTGGGCCTCCACGCCCTTGGAACCGTCAATGACCATCACTGCAGAATCTGCAGCCATGAGTGTACGGTAAGTATCCTCCGAGAAATCCTGATGTCCCGGAGTGTCCAGAATATTAATGCAGTATCCTTCATAATGGAACTGCAGAACGGAAGAGGTTACAGAAATACCTCTCTCCTTTTCAATTTCCATCCAGTCAGATACTGCATGGCGTGCCGTAGCCTTTCCCTTTACGCTTCCGGCAAGATTGATGGCACCGCCATACAGCAAAAACTTTTCTGTTAATGTGGTTTTGCCGGCATCCGGGTGGGATATGATGGCAAAGGTTCTTCTTTTTTCAATTTCCTTGGTATACTTGGACACGTTCGGCCTCCTGTATGATCTGTCTTATTTATGGTTCGTTATATTGCATCATCATTTCTGATTTCCATATGCTGCCTTAACTTTAGTATTTTAGTATAATGGAGGCTTGACTGTCAAGGAATTTCAGTCATAAATTCCTTCTGTCTCAATTTCGCTCCCGTTGTAAATATCGGCATAGGTTTCTGCATCTTCCTCAGAGCCGGAAGCTTCTGCAGAGGTTTCTTCCGTATTGCCGTCCGGTGCCGCGGATGCGTCTTCCGTTTCGTCGCTCTGGCTGAGAGGCGTGATCACAATGCTTTCCGGTGCAATGCCGGTTTTTCTTTTGACGATATCCTCGATCTGGGCACGCTGTGCATCATCCAGATACGCATCCGGGACGATCACGTCCGCCGTTTCCCCTGTCAGATTCACGATCACATCTTCAAATCCCTTTGCTTCCAGAAGAAGCTCTGCCGCCGCCTCCTTTTCCGTCAGCTCCGCCATGGCGACCATGGTGCTGACGGCTTCCTGCTTCTGCTCGTCTCCAAGCTCCTGATTGTTGATGATCTCCTGAAGATCTGCCTTGTTCTGGGATCGGATCTGCTCTCTGCTGAGCTTTGCCTGGGCAGCAAATCCGGTCGCTCCCGTAAGTACGGCTTCACCGGGAGTGGAGGTATCCTCATACTCCGTGCCATCTGCCCCGTTCTCATCCAGAAGGGCTGTTTCGTCTGTCAGGTCAAAATCCACATCATCCAGGATCGTGCTGCTGTCCGTGCTGGTTTCCTGATCACGGAACCCCAGATCCACATCTGCAAAATTCAGATATCCCGCTATTGCGATCAGGATTGCCAGCGAGGTGATGATCACCTGATTCTTTTTCATAATTTTTTTCACTTTTTCTCTCCTCATTTCATTTTCATTATTTTAATTTTATGGGCTTCAATCTGAAATAATGCCATGACCGCCTGCTGAATGTTCCGTACCGTCACAGGATCATCTGCCCCCTGTGCCGCGATCAGTACCCCCGTTACTTCCGTATCCTCCGTGCCGTAAAATCCGGAATTTTCTCCATTTCCTGTCATCAACATGACACGAACCTCTCCCACCCCTTCGGACGCCGACAAAACCGCTTCCAGCCGTTCCTCCAAAGAAATCGCCTGACGGCTGCCGTTTTCTTCCTCTGGCGTATCATTCAGAAGCCCCTGCTCTTTTTCATCATGAGAAACCGGCATGGCTGCCACTGCCAGCAGAAGTCCCAGCAGCAGAAGTACGATCCACTGCGTTTTCCCCATAGACGGTAAATTCCATTTCCAGTTCTCCTTCCCCGATTCCCCACTCTTTCCAAAGAGCATCCATAAGCCCCCTTTCCTGCTGTGCTGTCACCTCTTCCTGTACACAGAGCACTGCAGACACACGCTCTCCTTCTATATGTACGGCAGCATCCCTGAGATTTATTCCTGCATTTTCTGCTGCCTCCATAATTTTTCTTCGAATCTCCCATTCATATCCCTGTTTCATGCAGATGATCTGAAGTTCTTCCAGTTCTTTCTGAACCAGATTCTCTGATTCTGCCCGATAATTTCCATGAAAGCTCTCCATGATCTCTGTTCCTTTTCCCAGAAGCGATACCAACGGAGTGCTCATCATGCAGATCAGCATCAGCCCCATAAACAGCCGTACATATTTTTCATATTTCTTATCCGGGATCAGATGAAGAAATGCCGTAAACAATATATAAAATACGGCAAGATTTTTCATCCACCCATATAGCGCCTCCTTCAATTTTTACCCTCCCATACCTGTCATAAGAATGACCAGGGCCAGCATACACATGACTTCCGCAGTAAACAGCACCTTCAAAAGAAGGGCACAGCCTTCGCCCATGGTGCTTAAACATTCCACCATTCTTTTGTCCGACACCGGCTGGGAAACGGCCGCCAGGAAACGGCATGCCAGCGACATTCCGCCATAATGGATCACCGGCTCTGCTGCCGCAAATACAAGGACTGCCAGAAAGGCGGCTCCCATACAGTTCCGCACCAGAACGGCACTGGCAAGGATCAGCTCCGTAACCATATTGACCGCATTGCCGATTCCAGGAAGCGCCCCTGCCGTTTTCCCCAGCGCGCTTCTTTTCAGGCTGTCCAGCACCGGTGCCACCAGATTCTGAACCACCTGAAGCCCCACGGCAGCACCCAGAAGGGTTTTCAGGCTCCAACAGATCATGGTATTTAAAAGCTCCCCCATTTTCCCAAGCATTTCTTCTCTGGAAAGATGATTTACCAGACGGATCAGGACATACAGATTTATGCCGGGAAGAATGGCATTTACCAGAATCCACTGGATCACCCATACAAGAAACAGGATGCCTTCATAAAAAACAGCGGCCGTAGATGGCCCTGAGGACGCCGTCACAGCCATCAGATAGGCAGGCGCCAGGCCTTTCATAAACATGGCGATCCAGTCCAGTCTTTCAGAAAGATTCCTGCTTATATCGGAAAATGCCCCCATCAGAAGCGTAAACAGCAGAAGATACACCATATAAAAACAGATTTCCCCGATCTGGCCGCTGTCGTATACCTCTGCAAAATTAGAAAATATAGCTGCCATCAGAATCAGGACCAGAATTTTTGCAAACAGCAGCCTGTCCTTTTCCAGCCTTCGAAAAAAAAGACTGCGAAAAAAATCCTTAAGTGCCTCCCGGGAAAAAAGCTTTTCCCCTGACATCAGCCCGCGTACAGCCTCTCCGAGAGAAAAGCTCTGATCATCCAGAAGCTCATCCACCATTTTCTGCACATCCGTAAGACTGATTTTATCCAGCAGCTCCTCCTGGATTTCCGAGAGGCTGTTATCCTCCTGTTTTTCCCCTCTGACGGATACCGGAAACAGCAGAATGAAAAAAAACAGCAGCACCCACGGCACTACTGT
>CAMBYR010000065.1 GCA_945872375.1 uncultured Blautia sp.
TATCAGAAAAAAAAGATGAGAAACAGAACTGCCGCATAGATTCAAAAAAAGAATTTCTATGGGGTAGGGGAAGTGCGCTTTCTTTGCGCATGATTTCAGTCATTTATACACAACAGGTACAAAAAGGGAGATGCGAAAAAACTCAATCGAGTTTTTTCACATCCCCCTTTTTATGATATTTTCAAACCAAAATGCCGCCTACCACAGAATCAGATAGATCAGAGTCAGACAAAGTCCGATTCCCACCAGCATGAGTCCAAAGGAGAGGCTTCTCTGAATAATTTTACTGGATTCCGCCAGTTCTTCACTGCGCACAGCCATGATATGAATATAATCCTTCCCGGAAGGCTTCCGGCGCTTCCAGGTGAGATTTCCAAATGCCTGAATTCCATTGAGTATTTTACCAAAAAATACGGTAAACACATTTCCTTCCGGGCGTTCATACGGAAGAGGGCTGTCTCTGTAAATCGTTTTTCGGAGTGCAACCACGCAAAGATCCACCGCACTGTCCACAATTCTGCTGAAAATCCCGCCCACAAGAGGCAAAAAGCCAAGCAGTACCGGGCGATAGATCAGATTTTCCATATCCATCCACTGAGGCCAGCGGTTGATATATCTTCCCTCTTTCATCAGGCACCGGCGGATAATGCATACATAAACCACAGCTCCGATGGCAATGGAAATCACAGCCCCGGACAGATTTGCCAGACTGAAATACGCCACCCGATGACCAAATTCCGAAAGATGCATCAGACTCTGTCCGGCTTCTGCGGCGCGGTCCATCAGAGAATGAGGAAACAGTCCCCAGATCACCAACAGTACTGCGCTTCCTGTCAGCGCACCTTTGCTCTGAAGGTTCATATAGGACTTCATGCCGTCGAATCTGCGCTGTACCTCCGCGCTTTTGTTTTTCTCCACAAAAACGGCCACAAACAGCTTCGTCATATACGCTACAGTCAGACCTCCGCTGATCAGAAAGATCCATTCCACTGCCTTCATATGCCAGCCTCCTCCATATTCCACGATACTTTCATGAAGAAGCGTCTTGCTGATATATCCGCCAAAAAGAGGAATTCCTCCAATTGCCAGTGCTCCTGACAGGAAAATAAACTTCAAAAGCGGTTTCTTTCTGCCAAATCCCCTGATTTCATTCAGATCCAGGGCATGTGCATTCATAAAGACAACGCCTGCTGCCATAAAAAGAACCAGTTTGATCATCGAATGATTGATCATATGCAGCATGGTTCCGTGTACTGCCAGTGCATTTTCCTCGCCCAGCAGCCCCTGCATTCCCACGCCAACCAGAATAAATCCGATCTGTGACATGGAGGAGCATGCCAGTGTCCGCTTCAGATCCACGGAAAATACTGCCAGCAAAGCGCCGCCAAACATGGTCAGCACACCGATGATCAGAATCAGCATCCCCCATTCCGGATCGTGAAGGAACAGATTGCTGCTGATGATCAGAATCCCGAAGATACCCGTTTTCGTCAGAATACCGGACAAAAGTGCCGATGCCGGAGCCGGAGCCACCGGGTGTGCCTTCGGAAGCCAGATGTGCAGAGGAAATGCACCTGCTTTTGCTCCGAATCCCACCAGCAGGCAGGTTCCTGCCCCATAGAGGGCTTCCCTGTTTTCACAGGCTTTCGCCGCTTCCAGAAGCTCTGACATTTCCAGAGTACCAAGCTGATGATACAAAAGAAACAGCCCCATCAGCATTACAAGACCGCCAATGACTGCCACCGCAAGGTAGGTTCCCGCAGCCCGAAGCGACGGCCCGTTTTCTTCCTGTGCCACCCATACATAGGAGGTAAAGGACATTATTTCAAAGAAAATAAATGTTGTATACAGGTCGGACGATAAAAATACGCCCATGGTGGCTCCCAGCGTCAGAAGCAGGAACAGATAAAACCGGTTCCTGTGATGATGGTGCTGAAAATATTCCCGGGAAAGGAGCGTTGTCATCATCCACATCAACGCAGCGATCATACTGTAGATCACCCGGAATCCATCCATGGTAAATCCCAGTCCGAACCCGCAGATCTCCGGCACACGAAATGCCGCTATGGTCTCTCCGCCGATCCTGCCTCCTGCTGCCAGAACAGGGAGCAGCGTCAGCACAAATTCACTGATCACAATAAACTGAGCCAGGTAATCTCTCAGATTCTTCTGTTTCCGTCCCACAGCATAGGAAAGAAGCCCTCCAAGGAACGGATAAAACACAAGAATTACCGGAATTGTATTCATTTTTTCCACTCCCTTCCTACATCACTGCTGCAACCGTCTTCAGCGCGTCAATCATAGGCTGCGGATGAAGTCCGATCACAACCATCGCAATCACAAAAAGTCCCAGAGGAAGCAGCATTTTCCAGCTCGGATCTTTGATTCCTTCCAGGGCACGGTAGTCAAAATCCCGTCCCGGGAAAAATGCACGAACCGTAATGGACATCATATACGTAGCCGTCAAAATAGCAGAAATCAGAAGCGCTGCCACGCCCACATAAGCGAGAGGCGTATCACATGACACAGCCGCCTCTGCCAGATTCCATTTGCCGATAAAACCGCAGAGACCGGGAACCCCCATCAGAGCCAGCCCCGAAACGGTAAATGCAGCAAATACCATCGGCATCTTTCTGCCCATTCCGTCAAGCTGATGAATATACTGTCTCTCCGTTTTGCAGATCACAGCACCTGCACAGAAAAATGCACAGATTTTCATAATCGCATGACAGATCATGTGACTCATGGCACCCACAAGTCCCATAGGTGTCATCAGTACCACGCCAAACAAAATATAGGAAAGATTGCTCACCGTGGACCAGGCCAGACGTCGTTTCAGATGTGTTTCCTTCAGCGCCCGGCTGCATCCGTATACAATGGTTATGATTACAAGGACCATCACCACATTCTGAGCCCAGGTCCCCCGGAGATTTTCCACGCCAAAGCTGTAATATGTCACACGCATTACGGAAAAAACGCCTGCTTTCACAACTGCCACAGCGTGAAGAAGAGCCGTTACAGGAGTGGGAGCAACGCCCGCTTTCGGAAGCCAGCCTGAAAACGGCCACATGGCTGCCTTTACGCTGAATCCGCAGAAACAGATTACATAGACCAGCAGAAGAAGGTTCTGTCTGTCTCCCATACTTCCCGGGCTGATCACACCGCCGGGCACAAACGTTGCCGTACTTCCAAAGGTCAGAATAAAAATCATTCCGATAAACGCAAAAGCCGCACCGCCCAGAGAATAATACAGATATGTCCGGCTTGCCAGAATAGCTTCCCGCGTCATCGTATGCATAATCAGCGGAAGCGTCACCAGTGTCATCATTTCATAGAAGAAATACATGGTCAGAATGTTTTCGGCAAAGGCAATTCCCAAAGTGATTCCGTACGTAATCACATAAAACATAAAGAAAAACCTCTCACCCTTTTCATGTTCCATATATTCAAACGCATATAACGCCGCCAGCGGCCAGAGCGTAGACAGGATTCCCGCAAAAACGGTTCCCAGACCATCCAGCCGGAAGCTGATGCTTAAATTTCCCGTAAATCGAAATAACACAAATGTTCCATCCGGCCGGGAGCACAAAATCGCCCAGACCAGAATCGATGTCACAAGCACAATGCTTTCCACATACCACATTCTCTGCTTCCGTGTTCGAAAAGGAATCAGAGGAATGACCACTCCCAGAACCACAGGGAGCAAAACAGCCGCTACCATCATACCAGCATTCATTTGATCTCCCCCTTTCTACATCAGCCCGGACGCGAGCCGGGTAAAAGATTCAATCAGTGGATTGGGCAGGATTCCGGGAAGAATCGTCAGCGCCGCAAGCACAGCCAAAGGCACCAGCATCCAAAGCGACGGTTCTTTTCGTTCTGCCGTTTTTCCGTCTCCCGGGAAAAATCCGTTCATGGTGACCGGAAGAAGGTATCCCGCCGTCAAAAGAGCACTGACCAGAAGAACTGCCGGACCGAGGATTCCAAAAGCTCCCACATTGCCGTCCAGAGCGCCCTGTGCCAGATACCATTTGCTGACAAATCCGCTGGCCGGCGGAATGCCGATCAGGGCCAGAGAAGCAAAGGTGTAGCACCAGAGCGTTTTAGGCATCCGTTTTCCGATTCCCTTATAATCGCTGACGCGTGTTTTTCCGGTTTCAAAAATAAAGATACCTGCCGTTAAAAACAGAGCCGTTTTGGTAAATGCGTGAAATACCGTGTGAAGCAGCGCTCCCGTAAATCCCACAGGATTCAAAAGCGAAAGGCCAAACAGGATATAGGAAATCTGACTCACCGTGGAATAGGCAAGACGCTTTTTGAACACAGGTTCCCGATAGGCCAGCATCGATCCCATAAACACAGTAACAAGTGTCATGATCATCCAGGCTGTCTGTACCCAGGTGCCCCGGATGAAATCCGGTCCCACAATATAGTAAACAGTCCGGATCGCCGCCAGCACTCCGCCCTTTACCATAATACCGGAAAGCACTGCAGACGCAGACGCCGGTGCCGCCGGATGAGCCACCGGAAGCCAGGAATGCAGAGGCAGCATACCTGCCTTTGCTCCGAATCCCACCAGCATCAGAAAGACCGCAGCCAGAAGAAGTCCTCTGTGTCCCGATGCAAGAGCCGGGTTCAGCACACCTCCGGCCGTAAAAGTCAGAGTGTCACAGTTCTGATACAAAATAAAGATTCCAAACAGCGCCATGTACGCTCCGCAAAGGGAATACAGCAGATATTTCAACGCTGCCATAATGGCTTCCTTCGTTCCGCTGTGAAGAACCAGCGGCGCGGAAGTCAGCGTCATCAGCTCATAAAAGAAATACATGGTGACCAGGTTTCCGGAAAACTGCAGCGCTGCAAGCACTCCGTATACCAACAGGAAAAAGCCGAAAAATCGTTTTTCATCACCTTCGTGTTTCAGATACACGAAGGAATATGCACCCACAGCAATCCAGACGATACTGGTAACTGTGATAAATATTCTGCTGATCTCATCAATATGAAAATAAACAGGCAGCTTTTCCGTCAGATAAAACAGCGTCAGGCTTTTTTCTCCACTCCATGCGGCATACAGGGCCAGCACTGCAGAAACAATCAGAATGACTCCCACGAAGAGGTGAAGCCGACGGTTTTCATCCTCCCCTTCTTCCATCTTTCCCAGATGCTCCCGAAATGAGGCCAGAAGCAGAAAGATTCCGGATATTGCCGGAATAAACACCGGCAGCAAAATCCAACTATTCATATTCTTTTCCTCCTAGGCAAACATTGCGAGTCCGCGTCTGAACAATGTAATAATCGGTTCTGAGCTTAATCCCAGCACAAGATTCAGGATAATAAAACAGATCAGCGCCGCAGATTTGGGAAGTCTTTCCCGTGCCTTCATGGTAATATACCCTTTTTCCCTGGTAATTTCCGCAGGAACCGGCGTGTAGATCCGAATCACCGTCTTCATAAAATATACGGCATTAAGAATCGTACTGATCGCCAGAGCAATCAGTGTCAGCAGCATTTTATTCCGGCTTTCCATACCCGCCTGTGCAAACAGAAGCTTGGAGATAAAGCCGGAAAACATGGGGATGCCGACCATGGACAGAGAGCCCACCGTGAAAGCCACGCCGGCCAGCTTATTCCGGTATCCCGCTCCTGTGAGATCCAGGAATTTTGTGCTGTCCCCGGACACATCGGTAAGTCCGGATGCAGCCACAAACAGCAGGGATTTTGTTGCCGCATGGCAGACAATATGATAAATGCTGGCGATAACGCCCGCCGTAGTTCCAAGACCGAAGCCCATATAGATATAACCAATCTGAGCAACCGACGAATAGGCAATCATCCTGCGGATATTATTCTCCCAGATGGCACTGATCGATCCCATGATCATTCCTGCAATTCCAAATACAAACAGCACGTTGACTACCTTGCTGTCCCGGACGATTCCAAATCCAAACACCCGGAAAAAGATCTTTACCAGCAGAAAAATATATCCTTTGGAAACCAGGGACGACAAAATCGCCGCTGAGGATAATGTGGAATAGCCATAGGCATCCGGCAGCCAGGAGTGGAACGGAAACAGCGCACTCTTGATGGCAAGACCCGTAGACATCAGTCCGAGGGAAATCAGAAGCGGCACCGTATACTCTCCGCCTGCATGAAGGAGAGCCACCTGCTCCTTAATATTGCTCATCAGAAGGTGGCCGGTCAGTCCATACAGGAAGCAGATTCCCAGAAGAAGGAGACCGGAGCCCATCAGACTCATGATCATATAACGGGTAGCCGCCTCCAGCGTCCGGCCGTTCTGTTTGATCATAATCAGGCCGCAGGCGGAAATCGTGTTGATCTCCACAAATACATAAGCCGTAAAAAGGTCGTTGGTATAAATCAGCGCAAGCAGTGAGCAAAGCAGCATGTTTACCATAACATAATAAAGATTCTGTTTGGTATCCTCAATCTCCTCTTCCCGTTCAAACACGCCGCCCAGCATACAGAGCAGCATGATCAGACAGAAGAACACTGCCATAAAGGCCTCCAGGATTCCCACCCGGATTTCATTTCCCCAGGGTGCCGGAAAATGTCCCATTGTGTACACAAAAGCTTCGTCCGTCACCGCCACAAAAACGAGCACAGCCACGGACATGGCTCCAATAATGGAAATCACCGCCAGGTTCAGCCATTTTGCTTTCTTCCCGCCCAGCACAGAGGAAAGAGGGCCTGCAAACAGGGAAAGGATAATTGACATAAACGGAAAGTTCTGCACAAAAGCCATTTACAGTCCCTCCTTTTTCAGCCGGACCGATATCTCGTCCAGATCCAGCGTATGATATCGGCGATAAAGACGAATGGTCAGTGACAGCATCAGTGCCGTTACAGATACAGAAACAACGATACCTGTCAGGACCAGGCCGCTGGGAATGGGATTAATATATGCCTCCACACTCTGCACGCCATTTGTCACAATCGGGGCCTTTCTGCCTGCAATATAGCCCTTCAGGGCCAGAAACAGATACATGGCCGTATCCATGATATTCAGACCGATGATCTTTTTGATCAGATTTTTCTGAAGAAGCAGATTGGAAAATCCAATTCCAAAAAGGATCATGGCAATTGCTTCCTCATAGTTTGTCAAAAGATTGGAAACATTCATATCAATAGTCTCCTTTCCGGAACATGACATAGAACGTATACATGGTTCCTGCCACAACAATTCCCACACAGATATTTAAAATCAGGATCAGGCCGCTGCTCAAAATTGCTCCCGGAGTTCCCAGCGGAATCCCGCTCTCCAGATGATTGGCGCCTGTATAAAATGAATAGCTTTTACAGAGAGCATAGCACGCCAGTGCGCAGAAGCTCGTTCTCCGATAGGTTTTCTGAGTAAAAAACCGCTCTGTTTTTGCAAACCCGAAGGCATTCAGATAAAGAATCAGCCCTGCTCCGATCACCGCACCGCCGGAAAAACCGCCTCCCGGTCCCAGGTGACCGCACAGAATAATATAAATTCCGAAAATGAAGATCGGCGGAACAACGATTCGGGCAACCGTCTGAAGGATCATATCGTTTTTCGGCTCGTAAATACGGTCATTCTCCATCACATAGCCCACACCGCTTCGTCCCTTTTTGTCCCCGTCCAGACGCAGAAGAATCAGTACCGTACACGTAGCAACAAACAGCACGTGCGACTCTCCAAGCGTGTCAAAGGCTCTGTAATCCAGAATCATCCCGGTAACAATGTTCACAGCACCCGTCTCCTGCAGTCCGTTTTCAATATACCGGGCCGCCACCTCATTATTTACCGGATTAGATGCATTTCCGAATTTCGGAAGATCCGATACAGCCAGCAGAAGCATCGTCACAAGAAAAAGGCAGAACAGTACGCTGAATATATTGTACGCTCTGCGGAAAATCCTGATTTCCGGATTGTGTTTAATATCATAGATCTGCTCAAACAGACGTTTTTTCTCTCTGTCGCGGCGAACAATGGTCTTTCTGTCCTCCTGAAACTCCTTCTGGGGTTTCATTTCCACATTTCCCAGGAAAGGATCTTTTGTACCCTTCAGCCATTCCTTCACCCGATAGGAAAGAGTATGTTCATATTGTTCTTTTGGAAGTCTTCTACTCATCCTCGTCATCCTCCGTCTTCATAATGGCATGAATTTTTTTCAGTGTGATGAAAAACAGGACACTGGTAATTCCCGCACCTACAGCAGCCTCTGTAATGGCAAGATCAGGCGACTCCAGAAGGATCCAGATTACAGACATCACAAGACTGTACGACATAAAAATCAATATGGAATTCAAAAGGTTTCTGGAAAAACTTACGGAAACCGCACAGACCACAAGAAATCCCATCAGGATCCATGTAAAAATCTGCATATTATTTCGCCTCCTCTTCCTCTTCTGTTTCTGCAATATCCACGGGATGTTTTTTCTCTTCCTTCAGCTCTTTTTCCAGTTCCCGAAGAGATACCTCACGGTAATGGCTGTCCCTGTCTTCATCTGTAGCTACTTCCAGACGTGCGATCAGATGAGAAGATGCCGGTGAGGAAAACCACAGAAATACGATGACCAGGAAGAGCTTCAGCGTTGTAAAATTCCATCCGCTCATGATCATCAGCCCGACCAGTGAAAAACCGATACCCAGTGTATCGCCCATGGCTGCCGCATGCATTCTGTTCAGCACATATTTGAATCGGAACACCCCGACCATCTCAATGGCAAAAATCCCCAGCCCCATCAGAAGGAACACGGCTCCTGCCAGAAAACGAAGCCACTCAATCACGATCATGCTTCTTCGCCTCCTCCATTTTCTTTTTTCGGTAAACACCCATATATACCTTTGTCAGGCAGACAACTGCAAGGAAGCTGATCATGGCATAGATCAGGCAGATATCCACAAGATAGCCCTCATGCATCATCAGCGCCAGTATGGCAATGATTACCATGATCATTGTTCCCATCATATTTGTGGCAACGATCCTGTCTGCGATCCTGGGGCCGATAATGGCGCGGATCAGACAGAGAACCACCATGACAGCCAGAAAGATCAGTGCCGCCGTAAACAGATAATAATGTGCTCTATCAAGAGCAGAAAATGTCTGTTCCATCCTTTACCCCTCCTTTTCCAGATCAGCCAGAAGCTTTACAAATATGGAATCATCCATTCCCTCTGCAAGCTCCTTGTCCAGACAATGCACCACATATTCTGCGTTTTCCAGAGATACGGTAATGGTTCCCGGCGTCAGGGTAATGGCATTTGCCAGAAACGCTCTGCC
>CAMBYR010000066.1 GCA_945872375.1 uncultured Blautia sp.
CGGAAGAATCAAGCTGGTTGACAGTGAATTCAGCGGAAACCAGAAAGAAAAATAATGGAAGGGGACGCCAGGTCCCCTTCGAAGTCAGCAGATATTTCATTACAGATTATTTCCAAAAGGCTCCAGTGCACGGCTCAGAATGCCGTGCATTTTTGCTATGGCTGTTCCGTAATTGGTGATGGGAATGCCGCATTCTCTGCAGTGGCGAATGCGGGATTTCATTTCCCGTTCATTCAGCATGCAGCCGCCGCAGTGAATCACAAGTGCATATCCGGACAGATCTTCTGGAAATTCGGTGCCGGAGGTGAAGGCAAACTTCAGATCCTTTCCGGTATATCCCGAAATCCAGCGAGGCATTTTTACGGTGCCGATATCATCACACTGCCTGTGGTGGGTGCAGCCTTCGGAAATCAGAACCGTATCGCCGTCCTTCAGGTGCTCCAGAGCATCCGCACCCTGTACGAGAAACGGAAGATTTCCCTTGTATCTTGCAAAAAGAATGGAAAAAGAAGTAAGCGGAATATCGGAAGGAGTATCCCGGTTGACCCTTTCAAAAGCCTGAGAATCTGTGATGACCAGACGAGGCTTTTTTTTCAGGCCGGATAAGGCCTGGGGAAGCTCTGATTCTCTTGCAACCACCGGAATGGCGCCTGCTTCCAGGATATCCCGAATGGTCTGCTGCTGCGGCAGGATCAGCCTTCCCCTGGGAGCAGCAGAGTCGATGGGAACGACCAGAACCGCGAAATCATCCGGCTCCAGCAGATCGGAAACGATGTGCTTCTGCTTTTCCTCCTGACGAACCATCTGCCCGATCTTTTCTTTCAGTTCATAAATATTGGTTTGTTCCAGTGCACTGACATAGATCTCGTGTTCTTTTGGCAGAGGGATTTCCGCCAGAAGATCCGATTTATTATAAGCAATGAGGTAAGGAATGCATTTATCTTCGAAAAGCGAGATCAGTTCTCTGTCGGCAGGAAACAGCCCCTGTGACGCATCTGCCACAAGGATGGCGATATCTGCATAATTGAGTACCTGTCTTGCTTTTTTTACACGAAGCTCACCCAATGTACCTTCGTCATCAATGCCTGGGGTATCAATAATTACCACGGGCCCCAGGGGAAGAAGCTCCATGGCCTTTTTTACCGGATCTGTTGTTGTGCCGCGTATATCTGAAACCACCGCCAGGTTCTGTCCTGTGACAGCGTTTACCAGGCTGGATTTTCCGGCATTTCGAAGACCGAAGAATCCGATATGGATACGTTCTGCGGATACCTGATCATTTAATCCCATATCGTTATGCTCCTTTCATATGATGTCGTCAGAAACGGAAATCGCGGGAATTGGAGGATTTAATTGCCTCCACATTTCGTTCTGCAATCTGTCTTGTCTTTTCTCTTGGAATCTTCTGAAGCTCTTTTTCAATCAAAGCAAATCCCTTTTCCTTTGTATCTTCGGAAGCGTAGTCTGTCAGATATTCTGCCAGGGTCATCAAAGCATTGGGATGGCAGCAGTTTAAAATCTGGCCGCTTTTGCAGAGAGACATGAACCGGTCGCCGGTGCGGCCTTCCCGATAACAGGCCGTACAGAAGGACGGGATGTGGCCGCGGTCGATCAGCCAGTTGACTACCTCGTCCAGTGTACGCTGGTCGGATACATCAAACTGCTCGGAGTCGTGGGGCCGTTCTTCCTCTGTATAACCGCCAACGGAAGTACGGGATGCACCGCTGATCTGGGAAATACCGAGTTCCAGAACCTTTTCGCGAACCTGCTGGCTTTCTCTGGTGGAGATGATCATGCCGGTATAGGGAGCTGCGATCCGGATGCAGGCAATGATCTTTTCGAAAATATCATCGCTGAGTCCGTTGTCAAATACGGAAGGATCAATATCATCGGCGCGTTTGACTCTCGGGACACTGATGGTGTGAGGACCTACACCGTAGGCTGCTTCCAGATGTTCCGCATGCATCAGAAGACCTGCAAACTCATATTTGTATTTTTCCAGTCCGAAGAGAACACCAAGGCCTACATCATCAATACCGCCTTCCATGGCACGGTCCATGGCCTCTGTGTGATAAGCATAATCGTGTTTCGGTCCGGTGGGGTGCAGCTCCAGGTAGCTTTCCTTGTGATAGGTTTCCTGGAAGAGGATATAGGTACCGATGCCTGCTTCTTTCAGTTTTCGGTAGTTTTCTACGGTGGTTGCCGCTATATTCACGTTCACTCGACGAATAGCGCCGTTTTTATGATGGATACTGTAAATCGTATTGATACATTCCAGAATGTATTCGATGGGATTCATGGTGGGGTGTTCCCCGGCTTCGATCGCAAGACGTTTATGGCCCATGTCCTGAAGGGCGATGACTTCTTTTCGAACTTCCTCCTGGGTCAGCTTCATTCTTGTGATATGTTTGTTTTTGGTATGGTAAGGACAGTAAACACAGCCGTTGATGCAGTAGTTGGACAGGTAGAGCGGGGCAAAGAGGACAATACGGTTCCCGTAAAATGCCAGCTTGATCTCCTTGGCAAGACGGTACATATCCTCGATCTTTTCCGGAATATCACAGGCCAGAAGAACAGAAGCTTCCCTGTGGGTCAGCCCGGCACAGCGGATGCCGTCCTCTGTTTTTCGGGGACGTGCTTTTTCGAGAATCTGGTCAATGAGCTCCACATTATTTTTATTTTCTTCCGCATAGCGGATCGTTTCCAGGATTTCCTCGTGATTAATAAATTCTTCTGCTATATGTGATTTGGGATTATAGATTGCCATAATTATATCCTTTCTGGTGTAATCACCTGCGTACATCACCGCGGTGGACGGTCAGTTCATAACCGATGGATTCCATCCGGCGGGAGAGACATCCTCTGCATTCGGCTGCTTCGTCGCCTGTGCAGATCTTGTTGTCGTAGAGTTCATATTTTTTTCGCACGGAAACCGGCGAAAGATTTGGCATCACCACATTGGCACCGGAGAGAATGCCCAGTTCCCTTCCTTTTGGATGAATGGTGCCCAGGGCGGTGGTGGCCGGGAGAAGCACATGGGGCAGCATGAGCCGGATCAGAGAAAGAAGCCACAGAGTCTCTTCCAGAGTTCCCGGTGCGAAGCTGCCGAAAGGGGTATCCTTATGCGGGATAAAGGGGCCAATGCCGCACATATCCGGAGAAAATTCTTCAATAAATTTCAGATCCTCTGCCAGAGACTGAGGCGTCTGATAAGGGGAGCCTACCATAAAGCCGCAGCCAACCTGATAACCGATTTCCTTTAAATCCCTGAGACACTGCATTCGGTGGGAAAAGGACATTTCTTCGGGATGCAGTTTTTTGTAATGGGCTTCATCGGCAGTTTCATGTCGAAGGAGATATCTGTCCGCGCCGGCATCAAACAGCTTTTGAAAGCTTTCCCGGGTGCGCTCGCCCAGAGAGAGTGTGACTGCACAGTCCGGATACAGCTCCTTGATCTGCCGGATCAGTGTACAGAAATCCTCATCCTTCCAGAAGGGATCTTCTCCTCCCTGAAGGACAAAGGTGCGAAATCCCAGTTCATAGCCGATACCGCAGCATTCCAGGATCTGTTCCGAAGTCAGCCGGTAACGCTGGCAGTGAAGATTGGAACGGCGGATGCCGCAGTAAAGACAGTCGTTTCGGCAGTGGTTGGTAAATTCAATCAGTCCTCTGGCATAGACAGCGTTTCCGTACCTTTCCAGGCGGATGCGTCGGGCTTTTTCGGCAGCGTATTCCATCATTTCCGGAGAACGGTGACGGATCAGAAATGTATATTCTTCTGCAGAAAGATGGTGAGCGGCTTCCAGCCTGTCGATCAAACGGGTCATTTCGTTCTTCATCGCATCAGCCTCCCACATTGGAATAGGCAATTTTCACACTGACGCCGTGGAGATTGCCGATCTTGCCGGAGAGTGCGGAAATGGCATTCTGGGGAGCATCAATGGCTACCGACACAATATTGATTTTTTTCTCACGGTAGGGAATTCCCATTCGCCCGATGATGTAGCTGCTGAATTCGTGAAGCAGTGAATTGAGTTTTTCCACTGATTCCATATCTTCAATGATGATCCCCATGACGGCGACTCTTGTATCCATAGCAGGTTCCTCCTTTTTTTCTTTTTTTTGCAAAAAAAGTGGTCATACCCTAAAGAAAGGTACGACCAAAAAACCTTTTCATCTATTCATGAAAAAGAAACAGACAGGCAATGGCTCCTTTCTTTTCAGAATCTGCTGCTGCAGAAACTTCGGGGCAGGGCATCGATATTCACTTTTTTTTATGCAGCGGAAAGTCCGCGTGCATTGTTTAAGTTATTTTCATTTTACATGGGACATACAGGGTGTGTCAAGAACAAATCAGGCTGATTTCATAATTTAATACGTTCCGTTGATCAGATCCTCCAGTGTGATGCCATAAAAGAAATCATGGGTGATCTGATCGTATTTCTGCCAGAGCCGTAGCGTGATGCAGTCCTCCTTTTTCGGACAGGGTTCTGCGTCGGGTGTCAGGCAGGAAACAGGCGCCATAGATCCTTCCGTAAGCTCGATGATTTCTCCGATAATATATTCTCCGGGCGCGCGGGTGAGCATGTATCCTCCGCCTTTTCCACGAAGGCCCTTCAGCATCCTTTCTTTTACCAGTGTCTTTAAAATAATCTCCAGATATTTTTCTGAAATCCCCTGTCGGTTTGCGATATCTTTCAGCGGAATATAGCCGTCTGCGGTGTGCTGAGCCAGATCGATCATGACTCTCAGCGCATAGCGGGCTTTTGTAGAAATCATACAATATACCTCCGATTCTCCTTTTCTTCTATTATATTCCCTGTGTCTCGTTTTATCAAGAGAAAGTACCAATAAACCTATTGATATAGTAGGAAGGCGTTACTGTTCACAGGTAATATTCCGGGACAGGTTTACCGGTCCGAAGACACAGCGTGCAATACATTTTTGAATGTCTTTTTCCTTGCAAATGTAAAAAAACATGATAGAATAATAGAATAATTTTATAACAGATTATTCTTTTTTCATATTGGACGGGGACAACCTATCGTGTTAGTATGTTTATGGAATAATATATGCGTAACAGAGTGATTCGGGAGAGAACAATAAATGACATTTACACAGATTAATTATCTGATCACCATATCAGAAACAAAATCGTTTAACAAGGCGGCTGAGCAGCTCTACGTGTCTCAGCCGTCGCTGACAAGTGCCATCAAGGAGATGGAAAAAGAACTGGGGATCACCCTGTTTTACAGAAGCGGCCGCGGTGTCACGCTTACCAATGACGGCGCGGAGTTCCTGCTTTATGCAAAACAGCTTTTTTCACAGTATGAAGAGATCATGGAAAAATATGGAAAAGTAGGATCCCTGAAAAAGAAGTTTGGTGTTTCCACCCAGCATTATTCTTTTGCCGTAAAAGCGTTCGTGGACATGGCAAAAGAATTTGACATGTCTGAATATGAATTTGCCATCCGTGAAACGAAGACTGCTCAGGTCATCAGTGATGTGAGTACGATGAAAAGTGAAGTAGGCCTTTTGTATCTGTCTGATTTTAACAGAAAATCCATGGAAAAGCTCCTGAAATCCGCGAATCTGGAATTTCATCATCTGATTGATTGTAAAGCGTATGTATATCTGTGGAAACATCATCCTCTGGCAAATGAGAAGTCGATCACTTTTCAGCAGCTGGATGGGTATCCCTGTCTTGCCTTTGAACAGGGAGATACGGGTTCCTTTTATCTTGCGGAAGAAATTCTTTCCACCAATGAGTATTCCCGTGTGATCCGGGCCAATGACCGTGCTACCATGCTGAACCTGATGGTGGGCCTGAACGGATATACTCTCTGCTCCGGAATTATATGTGAAGAGCTGAATGGAAGCGAGTATATTGCAGTTCCGTTCCAGGACGACGAACAGAATCCAAACAGTATTATGGAGATCGGATATCTGGTACGTCAGAACAGTGTGCTTACCAAAATGGGAAGACTGTATATAGAAAAATTAAAAGAATGCCTGCAGCTTGCGTGAAAAGCAAGTGAGCAGGCATTCCTGCATTATCCGGCAGGAAAAGATAGATCAATAGTTATAGAAAAAAACTATAACAGGATATTTTTTTTACATATTGGACAGAATTAACCTACCATGGTAGTATGAATACAGGAATTGAAAAGGAGATCAGAAATGAAACAGGTAATGATTATTCTCAGCAGAAACCGAATGTGTACAGCATTTCGGAACAGAACAATTTTAATATAACAATGAAAAATCATAAAAATAAAATCATATGAAATAATATTACATTTTGGAGGATAAAGACATGACAGATATCAGAGATTCTAAAAACTGGGGATTTGAAACAAGACAGTTACATATTGGACAGGAAAAGGCAGATCCGGTAACGGATGCGAGAGCTGTGCCGATTTACGCATCTACTTCCTATGTATTCCATAATTCACAGCATGCAGCCGACCGTTTCGGTCTGAGAGATCCGGGAAATATTTACGGAAGACTTACCAATCCTACCCAGGATGTGTTTGAACAGCGTATCGCATCTCTGGAGGGCGGAGTTGCAGCACTGGCAGTGGCTTCCGGAGCAGCAGCAATTGCATATACCCTTCAGACACTGGCAAAAGCCGGCGAGCATATTGTGGCATCCAAAACCATTTATGGCGGAACCTATAACTATCTGGCACATACTTTCCCGCTGAACAACAATGTAACCACCACATTTGTAGATCCGGAGATCGAAGGCTCTTTTGAAGCAGCCATCCAGGAGAATACAAAGGCCATCTTTGTAGAGACTCTCGGAAATCCGAATTCCAACCTGATCGATCTTGAAAAGCTTGCAGAAGTTGCTCATAAACACCAGATCCCGCTGGTTGTTGACTCCACATTTGCAACACCGTTCCTGATTCGCCCGATCGAATACGGAGCAGACATCGTGGTTCATTCCGCAACAAAATTCATTGGAGGACATGGAACAGCCATTGGCGGTGTGATCATTGACAGCGGAAAATTTGACTGGAAAGCATCCGGAAAATTTCCGTGGATTTCTGATGCAAACCCGAGCTACCATGGAATCTCATTTGCTGATGCTGTAGGAGCAGCCGCTTTTGTTACTTACATTCGTGCGATCGTTCTTCGTGATACCGGTGCAACACTTTCTCCGTTCCATGCATTCCTGTTCCTTCAGGGACTGGAAACACTGTCTCTTCGTGTAGAAAGACATGTGAGCAATGCGCTGAAGATCGTGGATTATCTGGCACATCATCCGCAGGTAGAGGCAGTTCATCATCCTGCACTGGAAAGTGAGCCAAGCCATGAATTATACAAAAAATATCTGCCTAACGGCGGAGGTTCGATCTTTACCTTCGAAATCAAGGGAGATGCAAAGACTGCTCAGGATTTCATTGATCATCTTGCAATTTTTTCATTGCTTGCCAATGTGGCAGATGTGAAGTCACTGGTAATCCATCCGGCAACTACCACACACAGCCAGTGCACCGAGGAAGAACTTCTGGATCAGGGAATTAAACCAAATACCATCCGCCTTTCCATTGGTATTGAGAAGGTTGAGGATCTGATCGCTGCCCTGGATACCGCTTTCGAAGCCGTGAAATAACAGAACCAGTCAAAATACTACAAAAAAATACCAGAAAAGTTAACAAAAAATTGTTTGAATAATTGGTGAAATTCTGGTATAGTAAGAAAGGAAATGAAAACTGAATTGTATAATCACTGCGTTTGTGCATAAATATGCAGAAATGCAGTCCGGTTATAGAGAAAGCAGAGGATCAGCGTGAGAAAAAAGTCCCATATATTACTGGCCGGATATCTGGCAGATCAGCTGTCTGCCGCAGAAAGCCTGCAGGCTCACAGAAAAGCGTTTTGCCTGGGAAACATCCTGCCGGACATCAAACCATCATTTTTGACAACACGACATGAGTATTTTACCACCATCGGAACTGTTCAGGACCGTATCAGATTTCTGGTGGAGGACGGATTTCATGAATGCAATGATCGTGTATTCTGGAGACGGATCGGAGAAGTGATCCATTACATCGCTGATTATTTTACTTTTCCACATAATAAGACCTTTCAGGGAACCTTTCGTCAGCACAATTCTTACGAAAAAGAATTGAAAAACAAGCTGAAAACATACATCAAAAGCGGACAGGCACAGGATGATCTTGGAAACAGGAGCATGTTCCGGTTTGGCAGTATTTCTGAACTGATGGAATATGTCAGGGTACGTCATCAGAGTTATCTTTGCAAGGAACGCTGTGTGGCAGAGGATATCCAGTATATTCTTACCGTATGTATGCAGGTGGTATATGGAATTTTCCATCTTTGTACCGAAGTAAATACAGCAAAGCTGGCTGTTGCCTGAATATGGAAAATGTGAAGAAAACATGAATTTTTTGGTTATTTCCGCCGGAGGTTTCCTCCGGCGGTTGATTTTATGTGGTCATTGTGCTAAAATTGGGAAAGTAGTATGTAAGTTGAGCTGAACAAAAGAGCGACAGTAATAGAATGATCATATAGAAGTAAGTTGGTATCTGTGAAAAAACTGAGCAGATGCAGGTGCTTTGGTGCAGACCTTTATAATGGGGAGTAAAGGGATGCCCAGGAAAAGAAGGGAGTACCTTATCAGAATGAAGAATAAATATCTGACCAAATGTCTTTGCTTATCCTTAATATCGACGATGGTCACTTCGGGAGCAGCCACAGTGTCTGCTGCAGAAGTGACGGATACATTTACGTCAGAAAATACGTCGGGAGATTCTTCCGGACAGGTTTTTTCAGCAGCAGAAGTCAGTACACCGCCGGCAGCCCCTGTTCAGGAACCTGTCGTACCGTCAGATACACCCGTATCAGTTCCGGATGCAGGAACATCATCGGAAAGCCAGACAACACCGGAGCCTTCCGCGCCAGCATCAGGAGAGGATTCGGCACCGGTTCAGGGAGATGAAGGAACACCGGCACCGGATTCCGGAGTGACGCCCACACCGGGAGAAGGAGAGAATGCAACACCGACCCCGGATCCAGGAGTGACACCTACACCGGGAGAAGGAGAGAATGTAACGCCGACCCCGGATCCGGGAGTGACACCTACACCGGGAGAAGGAGAGAATGTAACGCCAACGCCGGATCCCGGAGTGACACCTACACCGGGAGAAGGAGAGAATGTAACGCC
>CAMBYR010000067.1 GCA_945872375.1 uncultured Blautia sp.
CTGCTGCGTCTGCGTATTCAGTCAGAATTCCTGATAAAGAACCGCATAGTTTTCATTCATTCGTCCCTCTGCAAGCTTTCTTGCAGCAAATTTTTTCATTGCCGGAAGGTAATTCTGATACGTTCCCGGCTCCTTTTCTTTATAAGCAATGACGTTTGCATAGAGAAATGCTTTTCTGGCATCTCCCAGTGTATTGTCATTGTAGGCAAAATACATCAGAAGCGATTTTGGAAGCTCCCTCTGATAAGAAATATCCATGGTCTCCACATAGTATTCGTAGAGTCTGGTAAGACGCAGTCCCCGGTCCACAGCAAGGGAAAACCAGCGGAAATATTCCGGTTTTCTGGGATTTTCGATCATGACATACCGGCAGATCGTCTCCAGGGTGTCATCCTCCGGAAATGCTTCATAGCCCATGACAAGCGCCCGGTAAAGACTTCTGTTAAAGCTCTTTTCATAGCCGCAAAGGTAGGCCAGACGCATGACAAGCTCGGAAGTCAGCAGGCCGTTTTTGCCCGCAAACAGAAACACCTGTGCCCAGAATCTGCTGATCCTGTGAAGAAGAGACATGTCCGCACTGATGGCATTCCATGCTTCCAGGTAGAGAAGAGGGCTGGTACAGCCTCTGTCAAACAGCTCCTCCATCATAAACACGGCTCTGGACGGCGTGGTCCGAAGACTTCTGTCAAGCTGAAGAAGGATCCAGAACAGCAGCACGCTGTCCTCCTTCTGCATATAAAAATTCTGTATCTTCCGAAGGGCCTGTACGGAATCCCTGTAAATTCCCGTAAGATTGCAGAGGTACAGGTAAACGCCTGCAAATTCCAGGTCATCCTCCGAATAGGATTTATCCTGATAATGCTTCAGGATTTCCACTGCGGCATCATTGTTTTTCTCCTGATGGAGAAGATACGCTTCCGCCAGATCATACCAGGGATAATGGCAGTCTGCCTCACGAAGCTGATTCAGCACAAAATGGGTACTTCCTGCCCATGTCTTGAAATCCATGGCACCGCAGCGATATTCCAGATAATCCCTCCACATGGAAAGGCGATGCTTCTTTTCCACCGCGCTGACACCGGGAACAGGACGTGAACCTCTGGAAGCCACCACCGGGAAATGCAGCTCCTGATACGGACTTTTCACCACGATCTGTCCGTACTGACAGCCTCTTCCAAGTTTTTCTTTATGTATCACATATTCCACACGATATCCGCTTCCGATGAAATCCTCATCTGTGGCCACATGGCGGACCACCTCCAGGAATTCCCCTCTGGCTTCCATTTCCAGGCGGAGATGTCCCCAGCCACTTTTATGGATCTCAAAGGATTCCATGGTTGTCTCGCGCACATCAAAAAATTCTCCCTCTGTTTCTTTCAGAGAAAGAGAAACCGGCTCCTTTTTCCCCATGGCGATCAGAAATTCCTCCAGATTCTGATAGGTCACAGGATCCGCGGAAAAGCCTTTATAAAGAGCTTTTTTGCTGATATCTTCCTGCTCCATGATTCCCGGAAAGGATTTTTTTCGGAACAGACGGTATGCTTCCCGGAAATCACGGCGCGCAATATCGGTAAAGGCGTCCGGATCCGCGACAGTCCCGTCACCGCTTCGTATTTCTTCCTTTTCTGTCCGGATCACAAAGGGAAGGCGGTATTCTCCGATGTTCGTGGTGAAACACAGCCATCCATTCAGCGTTTCCCCCGGCTTCATGCCCACGGCATCCACACCGTAGGGCATCCGGATGGTCGTTCCGGAAAACTTATCCATTCCCGATACCAGGCGTCTGCTGGAGGAAGTGATATAGCCCCGGATACGCTCGTTTTTTTCCGTTCCGAAATCGATCTGATCCTGGAGGGTTTCCCCCGCCTTCAGATTCACCTCGATCTTATCCACAGAAAAAAGAAGTCTGGGATTCTCATATTCAAATTTGCCGCTTAACAACTGTTCGATTTTTTTCTTCAATTTATTTCACCTTATTGTCCTTGCTGTTCTTCTGTTGCATTCTCTTTCATAAATTTCAGATATTCGTCTTCCGGAAGGGGCCTGGAATAATAAAATCCCTGGATCCTCCTTACTTTCAGTTTCTTTAATTCCAAAATGACATCCTCGGTTTCCGCGCCTTCTGCCACAATATCGTAGCTGGCTCTCTGGAAGGTCTCCACCATGGAGCTTACCACCTGGCGCTCCTTGTCCGTTCCTATGGTCCTGTCAGTCAGCGTTTTATCAAGTTTTATGGTATCAAAGGGCAGGGACAAAAGTCCTGCCAGATTGGAATATCCCACACCAAAATCATCCAGATAAAAACGAATGCCTTTTTTGTTCAGTGATTCCATAATGACCGCTGTTTTTGCCGGATTTTCAGAAATCATCCGTTCCGTGATCTCCAGCTTGATCAGATGATATGGGATCTTATATTTTTTCAGGATCGCATCCAGCATCTCCTCCATGCGGTCATCCATAAACTGCTGGTTGGACATGTTGATGGTCACTCCCTTCAGCGGGAGCTCCCTGTGTTCTGCCAGAAATGCGCAGACCTTTTCCATAATGATCCAGCTAAGCTCCAGGATCTGTCCCGTACTCTCCGCCAGAGGAATAAATTCTGCCGGGGGAATCTCGTTTCCATCAGAATCAAACATTCTGGCAAGTGCTTCGGCCGAACAGAAAGCCTCGTCCTCCCAGCAGTAGATCGGCTGATAATAGACGGAAAAATTCTTTTTCGCCACCGCCTCCCGGATCTGTTCTGTGAGATTTTTCTGATGCTGCATCTGCCTGTCCGCTTCTTGGTCAAAGTGGACCCAGCTGTTTTCTCCCTGGGCTCTTGCCAGATTCATGGCATATTCCAGACGTTCTATGATCTGTGTTCCATCCCATTTTTCTCCTCTCCATACAAGATCCGCAAAAGAAGCGGACAAATAATACCGCATCTCTCCGATCTCCCATGGTTTTCGGAAGCGCTCCATGATCTCTTCCAGGCAGTGACCGATCCTTTTGCAGTCCTCCACGGAACAGAGGACGGCAAATTCCAGACTTCCCAGGCGGTATGCTCTTGTGTAGGAGGAAAAATCATTGATATATCTTGCCACCATATATAAGAACTCATCGCCGTTTTTTTGTCCGAATTCCCGGTTCACCTTTCCGAAATGATTCAGATGAATCAATAAAATATGGATCTGTTTTTTCTGAGCAGACCAGACTGCAAGGTCTTCCACAAATGCACCCCGGTTTCCCAGATTTGTCAGATAATCCAGACTGCTTCGGCTGCTCTGAAAGCTGAGATAGAGAATCAGATTTACCATGGCGGCAATCATTCCGTTCATCATCATATCCCGATAAAGGAGCTGAAGCACTACAATGCTGCACACCACATAAGGCAGCGTACGCATGGCTTTTCGCATGGAGATACTGGCAATATCGCCATGCTTCATATAACAGAGACCAACGACCAGAACTTCACTGAGAAGCGCCACATAGCCGAGCAGATTCAGAGGACCCCGGAAGTATTCTCCGTTTTCGAAATAAAACAGGATCCCGTTCGACAGATTGACTGCTACAGCTGCGCATATCACCAGAAAAACGCCGCTGATCACAAAAGTAATCCTTCTTTTACAATAATGAGAAGGACAGTGTTCAAAAATTTTTCGTCCCAGATACATGGACAGCAATGCCGATGCAAAGCTGATCAGCACATAGTTGATACTGGAAATCGCCGTATTCAGCCATACCGGAATCGTATCCGCATTCCGTATAGCCCATACAGACAGCATATCTGCAAAAACAGACGCCATCGATATATACAGGCATGTCTGATACCACCCGTTCCTTCGATAATTTCTTTCATCGTAATTATATACAAGCAGCATCATCAGGATAATTACAGCAATAAATTCTACTTTAAGCGACAAATTCATACGAAGGCCCTTTCTCATATAGATATTTTACTGCATTATTAGTTTGATACTAGCATAGTTTTTCTTTTTTGTAAAGCAAAGGACAGCAAAACAGGGAGACGTCCAAAACAAGCCTCCCTGTTCATAGATATCCGTATTTTCTATGTAATAGCCGTATTTTCACCTTGATTCCCGCAATTATGCGAGCAGTTTTCTTACCATTTCCGCATCGTAAGTGACTTCTGAAACATGTTCCACCTCGATCCGGTAAAGCGCATTGGCTGCAATATGCTCCGCAGCCTGCTCCAGATCACGGATTCCTGTGGTATTGCTGTATTTTTCCACGATCACATCCAGTGCCTCCTCCGTCACACGGCATTCATGCTCCTGCATGTTCATGCGCTTCAGGATCTTTGGAAGGGCAAACCTGGAAAAGATAATCTTTTTCTCCTCAAAGGTATAATCCGGGATGTCGATCACCGCAAAACGCGACATCAGAGGCGCGCTGATCTGATCCTTGTCATTGGCCGTAGCAATCGGATAAACCCCCACGGTTGGAATCATACATTCCATATAGTTGTCCGTAAATCCCAGATTATCCAGAAGCGTCAGAAGGACATCTGCCGGATTTCCGTTTGTTTTGCCGGAGGACGCCTTATCCAGCTCATTCACAATAAAGACAAGATTGGACTCACCCGCCATGGAAAAAGCTTCCATAATAATTCCCGGCTTTGCATTGGCATAGATCCGGGAGCTTCCCGTGAGCTGCTCCGCATCGTGGATGGAACTCATATCCAGCGTCGTCCAGGGAAGCTTCAGAATCCTTGCCACCGCATAGGCAATCTGAGACTTGCCGGTTCCCGCCGGTCCCACCAGCAGAAGTCCATATGCCGGAAGCGTGTGGGTCCGGTTGATCTGAATGATCGTCTCGATGATCCTCTGTTTGACCTGTTCCATTCCGTAAAGCTCTTCATCCAGAATCCGTCTGGCTTCTTCCGGATCGATGGCTTCAAAATAATTGTTTTTCCACTGAATATTCAGCATGATTGACAGCGCTCTCTGGGCATGACGGCGCTCCTCCGGAGATACCTCGTGAGAACGGGCCACAGCCAGATTTCTTCGCGCCCACAGACGCACGTTATCCGGAAGCGTCCTTCCCGCGCAATTCAGGAAATCCGTAATACTCTGGATACTGGTAAGCTTCATGCTGTCACCGGTCTCCTCCTGATCCTCATCCTCTGCTTCTTCCTGGGGTGCGCTGCTGGCAAACAGACGCTCGATCATAAACTGAAGGAAACCGTCTTCTGCTGAAAGCTTTGTTCCTCCTCCAAAGGCGATTTCACGGATTTTATAAACAGCATAGCCTTTTTCCAGATTTTCTCCGGAAAGGCGTACATTGATATGGTTTTCTCCCAGCCAGCGAAGAAGGCTGACAAAACGGGCATCGATCTCCAGAATGTCTGCGCAGACGGTTCCGTCCTCCTCCTTAAACTCAAAGGTGGTTCCCTTTATGGGATTTGTAAATACGCCGCAGGAATGATGGCTCCATTTCCGAATGCGGTTGTCCAGAAGAAGGATCGGCTTCTCCGGTGTGGCAGCGCTTTCGTTTGACTGAAAAATCCTGTATGTGCATTCCGGCACCTGTTTGCTGTCAGATGTATTGCTGAAATCAAAAACGGGCATGTTTCTTCTCCTTTATGTCTTGTCTTACTAATATGTATACCAGAATATCTCAAAATCCCGTTTCCGGCAAGTCCTTATTTTGCTGCTGAATGCCCAATCTTTATTTTCTCCTGTATGCCCATGGAGAAAACAGCATCAGAAGCGGGAAGATCTCCAGTCGTCCTGCAAGCATATCAAAGCTTAATACCCATTTGGATAAATTACTGAAAGGTGCGTAATTTCCCATGGGGCCGCAGACGCCGAGAGCCGGCCCGATGTTGTTGATACAGGCCGTAACCGCTGTGGCATTGGATACATGATCGTGCTGATCCAGTGACAGCAGCAGAATGCTGAACACAAACAGCATCACATATGCCGTAAAAAAGCAGTGAATGCCGGACAGCATGGATTTATCCACTGTTTTTCCTTCGCATTTCAGACTGCGTACACTGCGCGGATAAATCATCTTATACAATCCCCTGATGGCATCCTTGATCATGATCATCACACGGGACACCTTGATTCCGCCGCCGGTAGATCCCGCCATGGCTCCCACAAACATGATCGTCACCAGAATGGTCTGGGAAAAGCCAGGCCAGGCACTGTAGTCGGCCGTCGTATATCCTGTGGTGGTGATAATGCTTGCCACCTGGAAAAATGCATATCGAAAGCTTTTCAGAACTCCGTGATACTGGGGCATGATATTGATGGTGATCAGTGTCACAGATACACCGATGATTCCCAGATACCAGCGAAGCTCCTCGCTTTTCAGGACACTGGCAATATCTCCGATCAGAAGGAAAAAGTAAAGGTTGAAGTTGATACCGAACAAAATCATAAAGATTCCGATCACTGCATCAAAATAAGCAGAATCATAATATCCGATACTGGTTCCCTTGATTCCGAAGCCGCCCGTACCTGCCGTTCCGAATGCATGGAGGATCGCGTCAAAAACAGGCATCTTTCCCGCAATCAGCAAAAGGATCAGAACCACAGTCATCACAAGATAGATTCCATACAGGATTATCGCCGTGGAACGCACGCGCGCAACCAGCTTTCCGCACGCAGGACCCGGAACCTCTGCTTTCATAATATACAGGTTCTGTGCATCTGATTTTGGCAGAATCGCCAGAACAAACACCAGCACACCCATGCCGCCTACCCAGTGGGTAAAGCTTCGCCAGAACAGCATTCCATGACTCATGGACTCCACATCATTAAGGATACTGGCTCCTGTTGTGGTAAAACCGGACACGGTTTCAAAAAATGCATCGGTAAAATGTGGGATCTCTCCGGAAATCACAAAAGGCAGTGCCCCGAATACGGACAGCAAAATCCAGGATACTCCCACGATAAACAGACCCTCCTTTGCAAAAATCGAAGGATCCTTCGGACGGCGCAGGGAGATCAGCTTTCCAAGCACAAGCAGAAGCAGGATCGTCACGCCAAAGGCAAAATATCCTTTTTCCTGGTAGATCAGAGCAGTTATGAAGGGAAGGATCATCAGGCCTGCCTCTACAGTCAGAAGTTTTCCGATGATATATAAAATCATACTGTAATTCATTTTTGCTTATCCCTCCATCAATGCATCCTGAAGATCATTCAGACCCATGATCGAGGTGATGACCGTGACCAGATCTCCCGGCATCATACAGTCACTTCCCTGTGGATGGATCAGCCTGCCTTCCCGGACGATTCCGGCAATCAGCACACCTTTTTTGAAGGTCAGTTCCTGCAGAGTCTTTCCTGTAAAGGGAGCATTCTCCCCGACAGAAAATTCCAGCGCCTCCATCTTTCCGTCCAGCAGACGGTAAAGGGTCTGGACACTGCTTCCTCCCGCATTTGTCCTGGAATTGGACAGAGCACGGACGTACCGGAGGATCCGGTCACCGATCACGGCCCTTGGCGAAATGGCGCTTTCCATACCCACACTGCGCATGATCATCATCAGCTTTGCACGATTGACCTTGGTGATGACCTTTTTCACCTTCTGGGTTTTCGCAAACATGGAAACGATAATATTCTCTTCATCCACTCCGGTAAGTGCCACACAGGCATCGGAAGAACCGATCCGCTCTTCCTCCAGAAGCTCCTGATCCGTTCCGTCTCCGTGAAGGATCATGGCCTTCGGGAGCTTCTCACTTAATTCCTCACAGGTCGCCTCGTTCTGTTCAATGATCTTTACCCGCATTCCCAGACGCAGAAGCTGTGCTGCCAGATAATAGGCGATGGTTCCTCCGCCCACGATCATCACAGATTTTACACTGTCCTGATAAAGTCCGATTTTTTTGAAAAACTCACTCATGTCACTGTGAGAGGCCGTAATGCTGATGTGATCTCCTGCATGCAGCACAAAATCACCGGTGGGAATCGTGACCGAATCCCCCCTCTGTACCGCACAGATCAGCACCTGAATGCCAAGACTGCTTCCCAGTCTGTTAAGGGAAAGCCCATCCAGGAACGTGTCTGAAGGCAGAGTCACCTCCGCCATCTCCAGCCGCCCCTTGGCAAACAGTTCCAGCTTTGTGGCACTGGGGAAACGAAGCATCCGGCTGATGGCATTGGCTGCTTCCATCTCCGGATTGATCGCCATGGAAAGACCAAGCTGCTCCCGCAGAAACATCATCTGCTGATAATAATCAGGGTTTCGGACTCTGGCGATCACATGGCGTGCCCCGCTTTTTTTTGCCATAATACAGCTTAATATATTAAATTCATCAGAGGAAGTCAGCGAAATAAAAAGATCTGCCTTTGCGATCCCTGCTTCCTTCTGAACCGACAGCGCCGCGCCATTCCCGCATACACCCAGTACATCAAAATGACTGGTCATACGTTCCACAACCTCCGGATTCTGATCCACGATCACAACCTCATGGCTTTCTCCTGACAAATACGCCGCTACGGTACTGCCTACCTTACCTATGCCCGTTACTACGATTCGCATACCCGCTCCTCCTGTCCCCGGAAACTCCGGGATTTCCTTTATCTTTATGCACTCTTTATTTCTTCGCGAATATCTTTATGCATTCTTTATCAAATCTTAATGCAATCATAATACCGCACATGGCTGAAGAATGCAACAGGAAAGGCAGGAGGAAGTTTTTTCACTGTAAAATCAGCGGATATTCTGTCCTGGTTCCTTCCGTTTCCGCTGCTTCCTCTGCAGGTGCCGCTATCTTCTTTACAATTTCAACTGCATGTCACAAAGGCAGACGACAGCCCCCATATCTGAAATTAGAAAAGCACTTACAGCGTGTCCTTAGCATAAACTGTATAGAAATCCCCTTTGAGGTAAAGATTTGAAGGCTTTTCAAAAACCCTTGACTTCTGCCGAAGAAAAATTCTATCTTCAACGTTACCAGGGGGGCGATCCGGAAGCAAAAAAAATTCTGATTGAGCGTAATCTCCGACTGGTGGCCCATGTAGTCAAAAAATATCAGGGAACCGACGAGGAGCTGGATGATCTGATTTCCATCGGAACGATCGGGCTGATCAAGGCGATTTCCACCTTTGATGCAAAAAAGTCCACCCGCTTATCCACTTATGCAGCCCGATGTATTGATAATGAGCTCCTGATGATGCTCCGTTCCAGAAAAAAGCATTCCA
>CAMBYR010000068.1 GCA_945872375.1 uncultured Blautia sp.
ATTTCAAAGTAGTTTTTGCCCATTCATTTCCAGCAAATTCAGAAAATGCCTTAAACAAGGCTCCTGCTCCTCCAGTTGCGTCAGACTTAACTTCGGCTGTTCCATAAACAGCTGTTGTTCCAGAAGATTTAATTGTAATAACAACATCAGTTTTTGCTGTCGGAATTAAATCACTATAGCTCTGATCTGCTGCTGCTACCTTTACTGCCGTTACAAGGCTGTCAAGGTTCGAAGCATCTGCTGCTTTTCTGGATCTTTCCACATACTTGGTGTACTGTGGTGCCAGTAATCCTACCAGGATGGCAAGGATGGCTACTACAATTACAAGTTCTACAAGTGTGAAGCCTTTGTTGTCTTTCTTTTTGTTAAAAAACTTATTTAACATCTTTTATTCTCCTTTTTCATTTCTTTACAGTTCCGGCAATTTTCTCGATTGCCTTTGTTCCGTCTCTTCCGGACGTATCCCCCTTTCTTTTCCTTCCATGATATTGTCTGTCAAAACAAACATATCCGTTTATGATGAACGCAGTCTCCCTATGCTAAAGACTGCGGCACATCCAAATGTAATAAAGCTTACAGTTTATCTAGTCCCTCGTACATGGTTCCGATGGGCAGGATGACTGCAATGACAAGGGCACCGACGATCAGAGCCATGAAAATGATGATCAGAGGCTCCATCGCTGCCAGCACACTCTGGGTGGTAATTTCCACCTCTTCGTCGTAATAATCAGCCAGCTTCTCAAGCATATCCTCCAGATTTCCGGTTTCCTCTCCGATTCCCGTCATATGATACACCATGGGAGGAAAAATCCCGGAAGCCTCCAGAGGCTCCGACAGGGGAATTCCCTTCATCACTTCATCTCTGGCTTTCAAAAGTGCATTTGTATAATGAATATTCCTCACAATTTTAGAAACCGTTTCCAGGCACTGAATCATGGGTATTCCTGTAGAAAGCAGAGTTCCCGTCGTTCTGGCAAACTGCGCACAGGCAGTCTTCACGGTCAGTTTTCCAAACAGAGGCATTTTCATCTTGATCGCGTCGATCTTCAGCCGTCCTTCTGTGGTATTGTAAAGGAACCGATACAAAAGGATCACGGCGATCAGGATGGCAAGAAGCACATACCAGTGCGTACCCGTCCACTTGCTGGCATTCATGACAGCCATGGTAAACGCGGGCATTTCCACATCCAGATCTGCAAACATATCAATAAAAATCGGAATGACAAACAAAAGCATGACCAGAACAACCCCGATCACTGCAATCAGCAGAAAAATCGGGTAAATGGTCGCCTTTCGGATGGTGGCCTTCAGCTTGGCTTCCTTTTCAAACTGTACGGCCATTCTGGAAAAAGCCATCTCCAGATTTCCCGAAGACTCTCCGGCCTCCACCATATTGATCAGCATGGGAGGAAAAGTCTCTCCCTCACCGCGCATGGCATCTGCCAGAGTATTTCCCTTTTCCACACTGAGAAGAACCTCTGAAATGGACTTCTTCAGAACCTTGTTCTCTGTCTGCTGCACAAGAAGCTGAAGTGCTTCTTTCATAGGAATACCTGCCTGGGTAATACTGACAAACTGACGGCAGAATACACTCAGATCTCTGGACTTCACCCGTTTCCCAATGGAAAAATCCAGATCTTTATTCAAAAAGCCCTGTTCTGTAATAGATACAGGCACCAGGCCATTGTTTTTCAGTGACTCTGCCACCTTCTCACGGGTTTCTGCCTCCATGCTGCCGCGCTTTTCTTTTCCCTTTTTATCTACCGCTGTATATGAAAATCCCGGCATGCCTTCCATCCTTTCTCTGATCTATCGTCATGACAGGCTCCGGAATCCGTTTCCGTAACCTGACTTTCTTTACTCAAAATAGTAACTGTCCAGAGGGGATATCTCCTCTGAATAGTTATTCAAAATTTACTTTTCTGCTCATGGACACAGGATCCTGCGCATAAGCCACCAGCGAATCGGCATCTATGATCCTTCGCATATAGAGGTCATACAGTGCATCATCCATGGTCTGCATTCCCATTCGTTTTCCTGTCTGCATCACAGACGGAAGCTGAAATGTCTTTCCCTCACGAATCAGATTACGCACTGCGTTATTGGCAAAAAGAACTTCCAGCGCTGCCACACGCCCCTTTCCATCTGCCCGCTTCAGAAGCTGCTGGGAAACCACGCACTCCAGAACCGCCGCAAGCTGCACACGGATCTGCTGCTGCTGATTTGGCGGAAACACGTCGATGATACGATCGATCGTTTTATCTGCTCCTATGGTATGAAGCGTGGAAAAAACCAGATGTCCCGTTTCAGCAGCTGTAATGGCAATGGAGATCGTCTCCAGGTCACGCATTTCTCCCACCAGGATCACATCCGGATCCTGACGCAGTGCTGCACGAAGGGCCTTCGAATAGTCTCCGGAATCACTTCCGATCTCTCTCTGATTCACGATGGATCGATCGTGTCTGTGCAGATACTCAATCGGATCCTCCAGCGTAATAATATGATAAGGATAGGTTCTGTTGATCACATTGACCAGCGACGCCAGTGTGGTGGATTTTCCGCTTCCCGTAGGACCTGTGACAAGAACCAGTCCCCTTTTTCGATGTGTCATCTCCACAACTTCCTGTGGAATTCCAAGAGTTTCCGGATCCGGAATCACAAACGGAAGAATCCTCATGGTTGCTGCCACGGTTCCTCTCTGACGGAACACATTGACGCGGAATCGCCCGATTCCCGATATGGCATAGGCAAAATCCGTCTGTCCGTTTTCCTGAAGCTCTGCCCTGTGCCGCGGATCCATCAGCGGCATCAAAAGCTCTTCCAGCATTTTGGGGGTCAGTCTCTCCCCTTCGATCTGGGTAAGGACTCCGTCCTTGCGGAAGCAGGGCGGTTTCCCAACCGTAAAATGAATATCTGATGCTTTTTCCTTTACGGAAAAGACCAGAATCTCGTTTAAATCATACATAAAAAGCCCTCGGTTTTCGCTTTCCTGACAAATATTTATACATTTCTTGTAACTATTCATAGGAAGCCTTCAGCATTTCCTCAAAGGAAGTCGTTCCATCCAGCACGTAGCGGATCCCGTTTTCCCGCAGAGTTCTCATACCGCTGTCCCGCGCTGCAATTTCCAGTTCCTCGGTGGTTCCGTTTTCTGCGATCAGTTTCCGGATCGTATCATTGACTTCCATAATCTCAAAAACACCGATACGGCCAAAATATCCTGTATGATTGCAGAGGCTGCAGCCGCCCGGTTCATAAATCTCCGTTTCCCGTTCCAGAGGAAGCTTCATCAGCCGTTTTTCCTCCGGTGTTGCCTGCCGTTTTTTCCTGCAATGAGGACAAAGCTTCCTTACAAGACGCTGCGCGATAACGCCTACCACCGAATCTGCGATCAGGTAGCGCTCCACGCCCATATCTGCCATACGGTTTAAGGTTCCGACGGCATTGTTGGTGTGCAGGGTGGAAACCACCAGATGGCCGGTAATGGATGCCTGCACCGCAATGGAAGCCGTCTCCGGATCACGGATCTCTCCAATCATGATGATATCCGGATCCTGACGGAGAATCGAACGAAGCGCCGAAGCGAACGTCAGATCCACCCTGGGGTTTACCTGAATCTGATTGATTCCCTCAATGTCCGCTTCCACAGGGTCCTCAACCGTCACAATGTTTACAGATTCTTTATTCAGTTCTGTAAGAGCCGTATACAATGTGGTGGATTTACCGCTTCCCGTAGGTCCGGTAACGAATATAATTCCAAAGGGATTGGCAAGCATATGATCAAAGCGTTTCAGCTCATCATCGGCCAATCCCAGTTCTTTCTTATTCTTTGTAAGGCTCAGCTTGGAAGAAATACGCATAACAAGCTTTTCACCATGAACGGTGGGTATGGAGGACACACGAATATCATACTCCTGTCTGTCTACCATAATGGTCATTCTTCCATCCTGAGGTTTTCGTTTTTCGGAAATATCCATGCCGCCCATAATCTTGATACGGGTGGAAATCGCCGGCAGCAGACTGTTGTCATAAACCATCTTTTCAAACAACGAGCCATCGATGCGATAACGGACACGCACATTATTTTCCAGTGCCTCAATATGAATATCACTTGCCCTTTGACGGATCGCCTGCTCCATCAGGGAGCGGACAAGCTGGACGATCGGCGCATCACTGACATCAGACAGAGCCGGTTCTTCCTCTGCATTTCCTCTGAGCATGGCACGCTCCTGCGTAAAACGGCGGGCCGCTTTCATGGTTTCACTTGCCCCATAGCAGCGGTCAATGGCAGCAAGAATTTCACGTGCAGACGCAATGTAAGGCTCCACCTGAAGATTGGTCACAATCGAAATGTCATCGATCGCAGCCATATCCATGGGATCTGCCATGGCAAGATGAAGGATATTTGCATTATAGGGATCCAGTTCAAAGGGGACTGCCACATATTTTTTTAATAATTCCACACTTACCAGATTACGCACTTCTCTTGGAATGTTAATCCCGGTAAGCTGCACGACTTTTAGCCCTAGCTGCATCTGAAGCGCACGCACGATCATGTCCTCGGTAATAAATCCTTCATCCACGAGAACTTCACCGATTTTTTTGTCGCTGCCCTTCTGCTTTGCTAAGGCTTTTTCCAGATCTTCCTGTGTCAACACATTCTGTTTGATCAAAAGATCGCCCAGACGCATTCTTTCTCTTCTAAGTGCCATAAACCCTTCCCCTTCTGGCAATGTTGTATGAATTATATCACTCTTTTCTGTAAATTCCTATACTTTTTTTGGATTTTTTCAAAAAATACGAAGAATTATCTGCTCACTTCATTCTTTCCTCGTTTTTCCCATCCGGAATCGACGTTTCCTCCTCCCTCTCTTCCTCCTTCACCTGATTCGTCAGAACCTGTATCAGCAGTCCGGCCATGGTGAATGCTCCGCAAAAAAGGATTCCATAGGGAAAGCCCTCAAATCCCAGAAGACCGCAAAGAGATATCCCGGAAATGACCCCGCCCAGCAGGCTGGTTCCCAAAATGATCATTTCCTTTGCATAACGGACACCCATCACCCCCGCCGCTGTACCTGCCAGGACACAGACAAAAAACAGAAAAGACGTGGTAGGATGAATAAGATAGAGACACGCCGCAAATACGATACCGGCTGCCACAAGGAAAATACCGAATTTATAGATCAGAAACGCCACAATTCCCAGGACGATGCCGATTCCCACCATCATCAAAAGAGTCGTTGTACGACTTTCCATTCCCATTTTCTCCGCCAGAAGCCAGCCGCCACCGGCGCCGGTGCCGAATCCCACCAGCATGACCCAGAACCGGAGAAGCCGGTAGCCCAGCAGGCAATTTAAAATGCCAAACACGATCACAACAAGATAAACCATCCTTACAGCGGACGAAGCGCTGTCCATTGCAGAAAAACGTTCCGTCATCTGCTGTACCGACCCAAGCATATCCATCATCTGATTCATATACATCTCCCCTTTTCTATCAGAACATCAGGTAAATGGTTTTCATTTTGTCCAGGACTCCATAGTGGTATTCCACCTGAAGAAGTCCGTGAAGCTCCATATAATACTGGCTCGCATACTGAAGCGAACCGCCGTCGATCCATTCTGCATATGCCGCATCAAAGGCTTCCTGATCGCTGAATTTAAACCGTACCACCGCAGCGCCGTTGTTCAGACGCATCCTGCAGTAGTCATAAATGCTCTGCCAGTCATAGGTATCAAAGATTCCCTGATTCAGCACATAAAAATTCTTATCCGACGCCGTACACTTTGGAACGGCAAATTCCTCCGAAGGAATATAGGTCTGTTCATACTCTTCCGGAAATGGGCAAAGATAATCGTATATAATGGTCTTATGCTCCGGAAGCTGGGTGGCATCTCCCTCCAGAAACTGAGGCTGATCCCCGTTTGTCACATCCACATAGTAATGCTGCCCGTCGATCTGCACAATATTCCAGGCATGATCCTGGTCATCCCCCACCACACTTCCGTCTACGTAAATACAGGGAATTTCCAGACGCTCCAGAAGATACTGAAAGGCCCCGGCATACCCGGCGCAGACTGCATTCTTCTTCCAGAATGCACCTGCAATACTCTGGTCATCCTCAGAAAACACATAATCAACAGAGTCAATGAGATAGGCATAAACAATTTTCACTGTCTCATAGGTATCGCTTCCCTCCGGAATCAATGCGGACACTTCCTGCCAGACAGCTTCCATGGCCCCATCGATTTCCGCCATTTCTTCCTCTGAGTATCGATACTGAGGAGAAAATCTGCAGTATTTCGCCCCTTTAAAAGTCGTCTTAAAAACACTCAGACGATTGTGGGCCCAGTAAAGCTCCGGATGGTCTTTCAGCATGGCGTGATAGACCCGATCTACCACATCGTCCTCATAGATCGTCAGATAAAAATCACTTTGTCTGGCACGGACACCTGCAAGCATTTCCCGGTACCCTCTTTGCTCCTCTTCATTCAGAAGACTGAAGTAGTATTCCTGATGACCCGGATCCGAAAGAACCAGTTCCTGTTCCCTCAGAAGCCGTACCTCCTCCGGCTCACTTCCCACATTCGTCAGGATCCGGTCCAGAACCGTCTCACCGGTGTCCTCTTTTGTCCCGGTATCGCCGCCTTTTTTGTATAGCGTATACGCCCCCGACAGCAGGCCGATCATCATCACCATCAGGAAGATCAGCAGTACATAATTTCTTTTTTTCATAAAAAAATCCTTTTTTTCTGTAGTATTTTGTCAAAGAAACAATTGCTATTTTTTTTTAACAGAGTTAAAATTAGGAGTTGTACGTCCCTTTGACGTAAAGACCAGTGTAATAACGGAGGTCATTATGAGTGTAAAGATACCTATTGAAACATCAGCCAGACACATCCATGTGTCCAGAGAAGATTTTGAAATACTGTTCGGCCAGGATGCCGAACTTCATTATGTGAAAGAGCTGAGCCAGCCGGGACAATATCTCTGTCAGGAGCGGCTCACCGTCCGCGGACCGTCCGGGCAGTTTGAAAACATGGCCATTCTCGGTCCTTTTCGTAAGGAAACTCAGGTGGAAGTATCATTGACCGATACCAGAAAGCTTGGAGTTCCCGGAGTGATCCGCCAGTCCGGAGATACAGAAGGTACACCGGGCTGTACCCTGATCGGCCCTCTTGGAAAGCTTGACATTCCCAAAGGCGTGATTGTTGCCAAACGTCATATACATATGACTCCTGATGATGCTTTCTCACTTCGTGTCAGGGACAACGACGAGGTATTCGTCCTGACCAAAAGTTACGGCCGTGCCCTGATCTATGCCGACGTGGTGGTTCGTGTCCACAGGGATTTCCGCCTCTCCATGCATGTGGATACCGATGAGGCAAACGCTTTTTCCAGTGACGCAGAGCCTTACGGCGTCATTGTCCGTCTGTTTGACGACAATTATAACACAGATAAATGGATCGACGAAGTCCTTTCCGGAATTCATCGTTAAAAGCCGCCCAAAGGCAGGCTCCTCTTTATTCCTGTGAAACAAAAACCCATGCGGATTCTTCGCTGAATCTACATGGGTTTTTTATGTTTTCACATTCCCGTAAATACCTCGATATCACTTTCACTGTTAAATACAGGAATATCATTCAGGATATTGCTGTCGTTTCCTTTATCAGTACGATACTGACTGATGACATTCTGAAGGGAATTGCTGACAAAGATGGTATCATCACCGTCAGAGATCTCTCCTGCCGCCATCTGTGCCACCTGAGCATCTGTCGGATAGAAGGATGGACGCCGGATATAACGGAAGCTGGCTCCATATGCCTCACCTACCGTCACACCGTTTTTGCTGGAGGAACAATGTACCGCAATCCAGTCACCTGCATCGGTCTTTCCGCAGATGATTCCCACATGATTGTCACTTCCTGCCTCCGGACCTCTCTGGAATACCAGATCTCCGGGCTGTGCATTTTCTTCGGAAACCACCTGTGCAAGGCACCACTGCTCGGATGTTCCGTCGCCGACGGCTGCCTGCATTCCCTGATTCTGATAACCATTGATCACAGACCATGTCACAAAGCCGCTGCAGTCCAGGCCATAAGAACGAATGGTTCCTGTACTGTGACTGCCCGCAGATGTCACGCGGGCGGCTGTCCCCCAGGAAGGATCCATTCCCAGCACAGAAGATTTTCCGCCCCAGAAATAGCCCACTTTTCCCACCAGAGAATAAGCTGCTGCGATCACATTAACACGTTCTTCAGAAACATCATCTCCCACACTCTGGCGTACAAAGCCCTTTGCAGCCGTAACTGTGGCGCACAGAAGCTTACAGTCCGTCTCCACATATTTTTTCAGGATCTGCCTGTCTTCTTTTTTGATGTCATTTTTCTTGATATAGTAATTGATATGCCGATTTCCATAGGAAACATGGGTAATATTTTCCTTATCACGGACAACCGGATTCATTTCTTCAAAAATCACAGCCAGATCTTCCTTGCAGGAAGCATCCAGCACAAAGGATTTTGCTCCGTCAAGGCTCTTTTCGTATACATAAATTGCAAGGATATCCTGCCAGTTCCGCACAAGAAGGGTATCCGCAGAGGTGGTCACTCCGTCCGTACGGCTGTCACTGGCATCCGTAAGCTTGTTTTTCGCCTTGTATTCCTTTTCAATCTCATCCATCACGGAAGCAAAATCATCGGAAAAGGTCAGCTGATAATTGTTCTTCAGGGAATTCAGATAAAATTCCTTTCCCGCATGGATGTTGGATACCATGTTGGTATAATAAACCGGTGAACCTACGATTGCATCCGGAAATACCACGCCATTGATCCCATCGGTAATATCCGCAAGATCGGAATCGGAAAAAGCGTCACCTTTCAGTTCCTGAATCCTCGCTTCATATCCCACAAGCAGTGAGTAATTGGTCACCGCTGCTTTTTCATCATCTGCAAGAGAATCATATCCTTCCCTGAGACGGATCACTTCTGCCTCGTGGTCCAGTGTCAGCTCCACTCCGGCAAGTGCATTGATTCCGTCATATACTGCTTTTGCACGCTCTGTAAGCGGCGCAGGGGTAGGTGTCACATTTTCTCCTTCTCCCGGTGTGGGTGTCACTCCGGGATCCGGCGTCGGAGTTACATTCT
>CAMBYR010000069.1 GCA_945872375.1 uncultured Blautia sp.
TTCGATTATGACAATTACGAGCTTTTATTCTCCACCACAGTGCCGGAAAAGGCCTACGATCTTATTTCCTGTTCCCAGAAATCAGGCGTGTCCGACTGTATCCTGCATTTCGTCTGGCCATACAGTGAACTCACCGGAAATATCAATCTCTGGGTGTATTTTATGTTCCTTTGTGTTTTTATCTATCTTCTGGCAATTCCGACTCTTTATCATATATTCAAAAAACATGTGGGCAAGCCATTGAATGAACTGAACCATGCCCACCACGAACTGCTGATCGGAAATGAAGATTATCTGATCGAAACGGCTTCCAATACTCTGGAATTTGCCAAAGCCTACGATGGATTCAACAACATGGCAAAAACACTGAAGGATCTTCGCCTGGAAAAAATAAACCGCGAGCTCGCCTACAAAGAAATGCAGCTGAACAATCTGCAGCTGCAGATCCGCCCGCATTTTCTGCTGAATATGATGAACCTTCTTTATACCCTGGTACAAAATCATGAAACCACCAGAGCACAGGAGATGATCCTGTATCTTTCTCAGTATTTCCGGTATATGTTCCGCAACGGAAAGGATCTGAACCTTTTCGCCAAAGAGCTGGATCTGATTCGAAACTATCTGAGCGTATCCCGTCTGCAGCATCCCGGAGCCTTCACTGTTTCCTATCAGATCGACCCTGTCATTGATCTGATGCGGATCCCTCCGCTTCTGATACACAACTTTGTAGAAAACATCATTCACCACGCTTTACTGCCTGACCGTGTCGTACATATCGTTCTCTTCAGAGAATACGAGGATCACATGGTCACGCTGCAGATTTCTGATGACGGACGGGGCATGCCCGGAGAAGATGTGGAAATGATCAACAACCGGACTTTCCCTGACGGAAACTCCGGAAAACACATAGGCATCCGGAATTCCATCACCCGTCTTCATTATTATTTTGGTGAACAGGCACAGGTAACCGTAGAATCCTGCCCTGGCATGGGAACTACATTTTCAATCTATATCCCTTATGATCTTGAGGAGGAGACAAACGATGAATCTTTTGATCGTAAATGATGCCGAGCTGGAAATGCTCACAATAAAAAAAGAAGTGGACTGGGAAAGCTGCGGCATAAAAGAAGTGTTTACTGCAACCTGTGTGGAAGAGGCCAAACAGGTTATTAAAACGCAGGCAATTGACATCTTGCTCTGTGATATCGAGATGCCTGGAGAGAACGGACTGGCACTGATCCTCTGGATCAAGGAAATGAATTATGATATCGACTCCATCCTGCTGACGTGTCACGCAGATTTTTCCTACGCCAGGGAGGCAATTTCCCTGAACTGTCAGGATTATCTGCTTCTTCCGGCGAAATATGATGAAATCGGAGAATGTGTCCTTAAGACATCACGCCGCCGAAAACAGCGTCTTCAGGAGAAGCAGCTTCAGCTTTACGGCGAAAACTGGCTGAAAAACAAGAATGAGTCCGTTCAGGTACAGTGCAGCTGCAGCAAAACTCCAAAGGAAATCGTGGAGGAATGCACCTGCTATATTCTGAAAAACATCAGTGATGCGGATTTAAGCGTATCTGTTCTTGCCGAACATTTTTACCTGAATCCCATTTACCTGAACCGGATCTTTAAAAAGGAAAAGGGAAGCAATATCAGTCAGTGGATCATACACGAACGTATGAAGCTGGCGGCACATCTTCTGGAAAATACCAGTACCACTGCTGTCAATGTGGCCCTCGAAGTGGGATATCCCAATTATCCCTACTTCTCCACGACGTTTAAAAAGCTTTATCACTGCACACCCACACAATATGCTCAGGAGAAGCACAAATAACGGACATGTCTGCGTCAGCAGACATGTCCGTTATCAATCAGTGTTCTTCCAAGATGAGCAGATCCCACGGTTCGACCGTCATTGTATCATTATGTGCCACCTCTGCTCCTGTCAGGATTTCTGTTGCTTTTCCATACCGGTAAAGCACCTTCTGTTCTGCACTTGAATAGTTCAGATAATATCTTACCGTTTTTCCGTAATCATTGGTTCCCTTACGGATGATCACAGGATATTTTTCTTCCGTCATATCCACTTCTGCCTGTCTCAGCCACATCTCCAGAAGGGTATTCAGTGTTGTACCATCCACTTTGGTTCCCACATATACAGCCTGTCCTTTTCCGTATGTATTTCTCGTAACAGCCGCATACTCGCCCCAGTTGTAATGGTCATAGGAGGCCAGAACCTCTGCCTCTTCTGTCTGGATCAGCTCCATAAAACAGTCCGCAGCTGCATCCGTTCTTCCATTCACAAGCTCGCCTTTTAATCCGGTCTCTTTCGGAATGGTAAACTGATGGTATCGGATTCCCAGACAATCTTTGAGAATATGAGGCTGAACCTCGTGACTCACCTTAACGTTTTCATTGGCAAAGGCTGTTTTAAAGGTTGCAAGAAGACTTCCTCCATTTTCCACAAATGCGTTCAGCTTTTTCAGAAGAGAATCCGGAGCAGCATAAAGTGCCGGTACCACGATTGCCTTGTACTGTTCCAGTTTTTCCGACTCCGGCCAGACAAAGTCACATTCCACATTCATTTTATACAATGCGTCATATAACCAGCGTACGATATCATTGTAGCAGTAACTTCCATTTCCAAATTCGGACATCTGAATTGGAAACCACTTCAATGCGGTAAGGGCCTCGTTGCTTATCAGGATCGCTACTTCATTTTTCTTTTTCAGATTTACCAGACGGCTTCCGTGCTCTGCAAATTCCCTTCCTGTCACACACGCTTCCCGGTAAGTCGCATTCTCCTGAAAATCATGGCTCAGAAGCCCCTTCCAGTATGTTTCTAAGGAATTGTGGATCGAATGCCAGTGCCAGTACATGACACTGTTGGCTCCTGATGCCAGATGGCTGTAGGCCTGAAGGCGAAGCTGCCCCTTGTATGGAACCCACTGCGGAAATCCCTGCGCTTCCGTTTCCAGAACAAGATAATTGTCATGCTTTAAGGATCTGATCTGATCTCCGCCAAAAGCGATTTCAATTCCGGTCAGGTCATCCTGTGTCGGATGATAAATATCTGTTCCGGCAATCGTCAGACATCTGCTGGTCCGATAATGGTTCACATCCGGCTGCACACCATAGGAATATCCACGCCATTCAAAATCAAAGTTATGTGTGATAAACTGGTCCTCTCTTCTGTACTCGTTTACGATGGATGCCTGCCAGCTTAAAAAGTCCTCAACCAGTTTTCTCTGGAATTTTTCGAATTCAGCTCCAAGGCTTCCGTTGATCGTTCCCCTCACATCCGGAAAATCCTCCCAGGCATTGATTCGGTTGCTCCAGTAATCCAGACCAAATTCCTGATTCATAGCGTCCAGATCATCATGGAATTTCTCTCTCAAATATTTCACAAATCGTTCCTGTACATTTTTTCCTGCAGTACCATAATATTTCGTCTCATTATCTACCTGAAATCCGATGACACATTTTCTGTGCGCTGTGCATTCCATTAATTTACGAATGACTCGTTCTGCATAAAATAAATAAACAGGATGGGTAATATCCATGATCTGTCTTGCCCCGTAAATTCCTCTGCCATTTCTGGTCTCTGCCAGCACATCCGGGTGAGATTTTACCATCCACGTCGGGATCGCATAAGTGGGTGTTCCGATGATGACATGAATTCCCGCTTCCTCCATCGCATCCATGACTCTTTCCACATGTGAAAAATCAAACACGCCCTCCTGCGGCTCACAGGTGCTCCAGGTGGATTCTGCGATGCGGACCGTATTGATGCCGGCTTTTTTCATCAGCTTCACATCTTCTGCCAGACGTTCACATGGCATGTACTCGTCATAATAAGCTGCACCGTATAATAATTCCTTCATATAGAAATGCCTCCTGTTTTTTATTTTCATGCTTCCATAATAAGGAGAATTTCCACAAGAATATATCATATTTTTCTGTTTTTTATCACATTTTTCTTGTATAATACATATAGACCACCCTAAACGGACAGGAGGTACATGATGAAGGATCTGTCTCAGTTAAATACTTCTGAAGATATTTTAAAATACTACTCTGACACTGTTTTTCTGAATCAGGAAAATCAGCAGCAGCATAATCCATACGATCAGGAGCTCCGGGAAACACAGGCCATCGAAGACGGCGATATGGACCTGCTTCAGAAAAGCCTGGAGGAAATCTATTCCGGACAGCTCGGCCGTCTGGCCAGGGATGAGCTCAGAAACATCAGAAACATTGCCATTGTCAATGCCGTTTTAAGCAGCCGTGCCGCCATTCGCGGAGGCCTTCTTCCCGAGATATCCTTTACCCTGTGTGATGCCTACATACAGAAAATTGAAGAGATCAACAGCACGGATGCTCTTCAAAAACTCATGCGGGAATGCAAATTTCATTACTGCCAGCTTGTTTCCGATACGAAAGCAGAAAGATCCATGCAAAAGAAGAAAATTCCTCATTCCAGGATCACCCTGTGCAAAAATTATATTTTCTCCCATCTGCACCAGAAATTAAAGGTGCAGGATATTGCAGAAGAGCTGAACACGACACCATCCTATCTCGCAGACCTCTTTCGCCTGTATGAGGGTCAGTCCATCTCTTCTTTTATCCTGCACGAAAAAATAAAGCTTGTAAAAAATATGCTGATCTATTCGCCATACACCTACAGCCAGATTGCAGCATATCTTGGTTTTTCCTCCCAGAGTCACCTGGGCGCACAATTTAAAAAGGTTACCGGCTTTACACTTCGCCAGTATCGTGAGCGCTTCCGGAATTTATCCTCAGACATCACCATAAAGAAAAACTGATTGCTCCGCGTTTCATGCTCCCGCAATCACAGTTATTTCACAGCGTTTTTCGCATATTCTGTTGTCACAAGAGCCTCATAGGGAGTACGCTCCTTCAGTTCTCCTGCACTTTCCAGAATATCCTGTAAAAGCGCAAAGCTTTCCTCTTCAAATACAAGATTTTCTTTCCAGGTATCCTGTTCATGGTAACGGGTTACAATGGCTGTGATCGTTTCCAGGTCTGTCTCCGGAAACTGCGGAGCGATTACCCGGGCAATTTCTTCCGGAGTATGGGCCTGCACATAATCCATTCCCTTCTGAAGTGCGTTGGTAAACTTCTGGATCACATCCGGGTGCTCCTCCATATAGCTGGTTTTTGCACTGTAGGAAGTGTAGGGAACATATCCGGAATCCACGCCAAGGGAAGCAACCACAAAGCCGGCCCCTTCCTTTTCCAGAGCCGTCGCTGACGGTTCAAACTCGACGCTGAAATCTCCAAGACCTCCGGAAAATGCCGCTGCCGTAGAACCGAAATCAATACTCTGATCGATTTCCAGATCCATTTCCGGATCAAGGCCCTGCTGCTTCAGAATATACTCAAAAACCATTTCCGGCATACCACCCTTTCTTCCTCCAAGCACATTTTTCCCTTTCAGGTCTTCCCACCTGAAATCCGGCATTTCTTCTCTTGCAACCAGGAAATTTCCGGCCCGCTGGGTAAGCTGGGCAAAATTCACAACGGCATCGTTGGCACCTTCCTGGTAAGCGTAAATAGAGGCCTCTGCTCCCATAAAACCGATTTCCGCTTCCCCTGAAAGAACGGCAGTCATCACTTTATCTGCGCCAAATCCAGTTACAATTTCCAGATCAAGACCTTCCTCCGCAAAGTATCCTTTTTCGTACGCCACATACTGCGGTGCATAAAAAATAGAGTGGGCAACTTCATTCAGTGTCACTTCCGTCAGTTCCTCAGTCCCGGCATAAACAGGCATGCAGCCGATCACCATCAGTACAGCCAGAAAAACAGCAGTCAAGGTTCGTTTCATATGGTCGCTCCTTTTTTTCTTCACTGCTCTTACTATATGAGAGAGAAGAAAAAAAGTGAGCATATTTTGTTACAGATTTTGCCTTCCAAACCGGATCACATTCCATGATGCCTTTTTCAAAACCGTCTGCGCGTAGCCATTGTCTTCCTTCACGTTTCTGGACACCAGAGGTCTGACATTCTCCCCAAACGGCGTATTTTCTGCCTTCAGATCATCGGATACCAGTTCCAGTTTCTCGATCAGCCGATAGCCCTCAAAGCTTCGGAGATCCATTTTCAGAAGATGGTCTTCTTCCAGATTCCGGTTCACGGCAAATACTGTCAGTTCTTCTTTTTCCGGGTTATAAACAGCCACGCTGACCAGATCCTTCACCAGACCGTGTCCGCTGGTTTCGTGGGAAGGTGAATCCATAGGCGTCTGAAGGACCATTCCTCTGCCGTACCTGGATGCATGAAGGAACGGATAATAGATGGTCTGCCTCCAGGCTCCACCCGAAGCATCTGTCATAATCGGCGCGATCACATTCACAAGCTGCGCCAGACAGGCGATCTTCACACGGTCTGCATGCTTCAGAAGCGTGATCATCATCAATCCCACCAGCAGGGCATCCTCAAAGTTATAGTGATCCTCCAGAAGAGCCGGTGCCGTCTGCCAGGGATGATTCTGTATGATGTCCTCCTCTTCCTTTTTCGAATGGTACCAGACATTCCATTCGTCAAAGCTCAGGCAGATCTGCTTCCGGCTTCTCTTTTTCGCTTTGACAAAATCGCAGACAGAAATGACGGTACGAATAAATTCTTCCATATCATCTGACTGGGCCAGAAAATCTGCACTGTCATCATTCAGATTTCCATAATACTGATGAAGAGAAATATAATCCACATAATCATAATTGTATTCCAGCGTTGTTGCCTCCCACTGAGGGAACGTAGGCATGTCCTTATGGGAGCTTCCGCAGGAAACCAGCTCGATGGAGGGATCGATCAGCTTCATGGCCTTCGCTGTCTCCTGAGAGATGCGTCCATATTCGTCCATCGTCTTCTTTCCGAGCTGCCATTCCCCGTCCATTTCATTTCCAAGACACCAGAGCTTAATATCATAGGGCTTCTCCACCCCGTGTTTTCTTCTTAAATCACTGTATTTTGTTCCGGATGGATGATTACAGTATTCCAGCAGATTACATGCATCTGCAATTCCCCGTGTTCCCAGATTGACCGCCATCATCATCCGGGCATCCACCTTCTCCGTCCACCTTGCAAACTCTCCCAGACCAAACGTATTCGGCTCCAGACATCTCCATGCCAGATCCAGCCTTGGCTTCCGGTTTTCCAGAGGGCCCACACTGTCCTCCCAGAAGAAATTCGATACAAAATTTCCGCCCGGATAACGGATGACCGGAACCTGAAGCTCCCGGACCAGTTCCATAACATCCGTTCGAAATCCATCTTCATCCGCACATACATGGTCCGGCTGATAAATGCCTCCGTATACTGCCCTGCCAAGATGCTCAATAAACGAACCGAAAATTCTCTCATCCACAGGTGCCGTGACAAAGCCACGGTCTATCGTCATTTTTACTTCTTTCATTCTGTTCCTTCCTCCCTGCCATAGTCTTTGGAAATCCGCTCAGAATTTCCCGTATATCTGGAATCTATCGTACCACAAATCCCTGTTTTCTGCACGAAAAAAAGCCGAAAAACCCAAATGCAACCGCTGGTTGCGCAATTTCCAAGTGCAGTTTCTGGAATATCCCGTGATTTTCATGATATAATAGCCTCAGCAATTTGAAGGAGGAGAAAAAAATGCTTTTATCAGAAAAAATCATCAGCCTCAGAAAACAAAGAGGCTGGTCACAGGAAGAGCTTGCGGCACAGCTGGAAATATCACGTCAGTCCGTTTCCAAATGGGAAAGTGGTGTTTCTGTTCCCGATCTTGACAAGATCCTGAAGCTCAGCACCATTTTCGGTGTTACCACAGATTACTTATTAAAAGACGAAAATCAGGAGCTTCCGCCCGCTGCAGCTGAAATTCCCAATGAATATTCCCGTCGTTCCGAAGAATATTCCCGTCAGGATCCGGGCAAATATCTTTCATCCGATGAAATTATGGAATACCACACCGTATGCTGTCAGGCAGCTCCGAAAATGGCCCTTGGCACTTCTCTCTGTATTCTTGGTGCCGCCATTCTGATCCTGTTTCAGTGTCTGGCCATTCCTTTCGGTCAGAATCGTGCACTGCTTACCGAACAGGCCGCAGGAGCCTTTGGAGTCGCACTCCTGCTCTTGTTCTGTGCTGCCGGTGTTTCCCTTCTGATCACAAACGGCATCCGTATGGGAAAATTTGAATTCCTGGAAAAAGAGGAAGTTTACACCGATGACAGTATCCTCAGGGAGATGCAGGCAAAACGTCAGGAATCCGATCCGGCCTTTCGAAAATCCATTACAACAGGCACGGCTCTCTGCATCATGTCCGCGATTCCTCTGATGGTATCTGCCGGTCTGGATGTTTCCGATAATATATATCTCCTTTGCACCGGGCTTCTGCTCGTCATCGTAGCCGCTGCCGTATTCCTTTTTGTCCGCGCAGGCGTCCTTCGGGGCTGCTACGACAAAATCCTTCAGGTAGGAGATTATACTCCGGAAAACAAACGGCTCAACCGAAAGATCTCCTGGTTCTCCGGTTCCTACTGGTGCGCTGTTACGGCCATTTATCTGCTGATCAGCTTTACCCGGAACAACTGGGAGATTTCCTGGGTCGTATGGCCGGTGGCAGGTGTACTTTTTGCCGCTCTGTACCAGATCGTTCGTCATCGTGCACAAAAGGATTAAGCCGCCTCCCGTGTTTTCGTCAATCTGTCAAGAAAGATGTAAAATCTTTGTAAGTTTCTGCACTGGCACATTTGCAAAGATTTCAGTATACTAAGTACAGTTCAAAAAACGCACACAAACGAATATAATTATTGGAGGAATTATCATGGCAAGCTTATCTTTACAGCACATTTGCAAAAAATACCCGAATGGTTTTGAAGCCGTAAAAGACTTCAACCTTGAAATCGCAGACAAAGAGTTCATCATCTTCGTAGGACCTTCCGGATGTGGAAAATCCACAACTCTTCGTATGGTTGCCGGACTGGAAGAAATCTCCAGCGGTACTCTTAAAATCGGTGATAAAGTTATGAACGATGTAGAGCCGAAAGACCGTGATATCGCAATGGTATTCCAGAACTACGCTCTGTATCCTCATATGACTGTTT
>CAMBYR010000070.1 GCA_945872375.1 uncultured Blautia sp.
CAATTACAACGGCGGTGCGCTTCTGGCACGGCATCTTCTGGCAAACGGACATACCAATGTCACCATCCTGGACAACTTCCTCAACTCTTATACCATGGATGAACGAATCCGGGGTTTTATGGATATCTACAAAGAACGAGGATATGACGTCTCGTCCTTCCTGACTTCCAATTCCCCCATTCCCTGCAGTGATACACAGACGCTCACAGAGATTGGCAGGCAGCGCTTTCATCAGATCATCCATTCAGAAAACAGACCTACCGCCTTTTTTTTCACAAACTATAACATCGGTGTCGGTGCTCTTTCTGCGGCATGCTCTCTTCCCTTATCTGTTCTTGAGAGTGTTTCACTTGTTTGTTTTGACGATGATCCGCTGTTTAAGGTTATGTATCCGCCCCTTACCTGTATCGCACAAAACCTGAAAAAAATCGGAGAAAGAGCCTCCGAACTGTTATTATCCAGGATCAATAACGATTACAGCGATTTTCCCACCATTGCAATTATAGATGTGGAATTTCGGGAACGTAATTCTGTAAAGGATCTGACCAAACCGTGAAGATCACTCATAACAAAAAATCCCTTCCGCGGACTGCGCATTTTCGCATCATCCACGGAAGGGATTTATTCGTTTCCGATTATTTCAGACCCGGATATTTCTTATCTGTTTTTCAGGAAATCCGGAATCTGGATGTCCTTTTTCTGAACAGTACTGGTAGGCATCTTAGCTGCACCATAACCATTCATGTTCGGCAGGCTGAAGCTCGGCATATTCATGTTCAGGGATGAACTCTGAGTTGTCGGAGCTGCAGTTCTGTTCATACCGAAGGGAGAAGTGGATTTTCTTCCGCCAAAGGTATTTTTGGATGCCTGCGCTGCCGCATCTGTCAGGCCTGTAGCGATAACCGTGATTCTTGCATAATCTGCAACAGAATCATCATACATAGCACCAAAGATAATATTTGCTTCTTCTCCGGTAAGCTCCTGTACGTAGCTGGCTGCATCGTTTGCATCCATAAGGGAGATATCACCGGAAATATTGATGATAACATGGGTTGCGCCCTTGATCGTGGTCTCAAGCAGCGGAGAAGATACGGCCTGCTGAACTGCTTCCATAGCCTTATCATCGCCTCTTGCTTCACCGATACCGATGTGAGCGATTCCCTTATCTGTCATAACGGTCTGAACGTCTGCAAAGTCAAGGTTGATCAGTGCAGGCAGGTTGATCAGGTCTGTGATGCCCTGTACGGCCTGCTGAAGGACTTCGTCTGCCTTGCGGAGTGCTTCCGGCATGGTTGTACGACGGTCAACGATTTCCAGCAGCTTGTCGTTTGGAATCACGATCAGTGTATCTACAGCTTTCTTCAGATTTTCAATTCCAGCAAGGGCATTGTTCATACGGGTTTTTGCTTCAAAACGGAAAGGCTTGGTAACAACACCAACAGTCAGGATACCCATTTCCTTTGCTGCCGCTGCGATTACCGGAGCAGCTCCTGTTCCGGTTCCGCCGCCCATACCACAGGTAACGAATACCATGTCTGCACCTTCCATTAACTGTTTTACTTCTTCTATGCTTTCCTCAGCAGCTTTCTGTCCAACTTCCGGCTGAGCTCCTGCGCCAAGGCCCTTTGTGATCTTTTCTCCAATCTGAAGTACTGTCGGAGCTTTACACAGAGTCAAAGCCTGCTTATCTGTATTGACACCCACAAACTCCACTCCGCCGATGGTTTCTTCCACCATTCTGTTTACTGCATTATTTCCGGCTCCACCTACGCCAATGACGATAATCTTCGCAGATGATTCAGCCTCATTCGTCATAATCTCTAACAATGTACTTCCTCCTTTAATTCTCCTGATATCGAAAATTTTATCTTTAATTGAATATCAAGCTACATATAGATATATCATATATTTTTTTTGGAAATTAATCAACCACTATTTTTGTTTTTTTATACTTTTTTCAAGAAATTTCGTCGATTTCCTCTTCTGCACTCTCCTCCGGTTTGGGGCCCACGTAGTTTCCGACCCTGTCATATTCGCCGGTTTTATTGTAGCCGCCCTCTTCGTTATAACCTCCCTTCCAGCTTCCGTTTGCATCCAGATCCTCCTGGGTAGGTTCCGGACCTACATAATTCAAATACTGGTCATACTCGCCCCAGCCTGTATAATCGCCTTCTTCATCATAGCCGCCCACCCAGTTTTCCAGGGCATAATCCAGCTCCGTCTTAGGCTTCGCTCCTACATACTTTCCATTTTCATCATATTCGCTGTAGCCGTCGTACTCACCGTATTCATCATAACCTCCACGCCAGTTCTCCGCTGTAATTTCCACTTCCTCAGGCTGAAAGACCGGTCTTCCGGAATCCGCCACACCTTCCACATAGAGAATACCCTTCTGCCCGGAAAGAAGAGGAAGGATCGCAAAGACACTTGCCATTTTATTTTCCAGATATTGATCTTCGCCCAGAGAAACGGTAATACCACCGTACACCAGGCTGATTCTGTTTTTCGTATCAAATTGAATGTGATCGGGTATCATATCATTTTTCTGGAAAATGGTGGAAAGCGCCACCGCCGTATTCAAAACTGCCGATTCTTTAATCGGGATCTTTTTATTTTTGATCACATAGTCCAGCTTCAGGCCGTCAAAAAACGGAATCTTTTCATCACGCGTTTTTGAGCTTTCCAGAAAGATGCCATTCCTGTCAAAATAAACATAATTATCCAGATAAGGCACACACCCTACCACCTGTTTTTCACGGATCGTGATCAGGATCGTATTATGATTGACCTGCTTCACACGAAATCCTTCTACAAACGGAAGATCCCCCGCATCGTCCGTAGAACAGAAAATGGGGGACAGTACAGAATTATACGCAAACGGTCCCTGAAGAATCATTTCTCTGACTTCCGCCTCGGAATAATGGGTGCTGCCCATGACCTCCACATTTGTAACACGAAAATAGGCAAAAAAGAAGATCACACCGGCCAGAATAACTGCAGCCGCACCAATTCCAATGATTTTCCATGTTTTCTTACTGATCTGTATTTTTTCCATAGAAATAATTTCCTGTATCCTTTTTCAATCTGCCGCCAAGCGCGGCCAAATCTTCACATATATGTTCATATCCCCGGCAGACATAGGAATACCCTCTGACTGCCGTCTCGCCGGATGCCGCCAGCGCAGCCAGCATCAGTGCCGCCCCTCCCCGGAGCTCCCTGGCACATACCTCCGCGCCCAGAAGATGGCGTCCGCCGTCGATCCAGGCGTCCCTGCCGCATACGGCAACAGCAGCGCCCATTCGATTCAGTTCTTCTGCAATCTTAAACCGGTCTTCAAAGATCATTTCCCGAATATGGCTTTTTCCGGGAATCGTCGCCAGCACTGTCATGAGCGGTGACTGAAGATCTGTGGGAAAACCGGGGTAAACTGCTGTTTCCAGATACGGCACCGGAAATCTCACACCGCTGCCGTCAGCTATTAGTTTACCACTCTTTACTTTATATTGTCCACCTATTTTCCGATATACTTCCAGAAAGGCCTCCAATTCTCCTTCCGGAGCATTCTCCAGCACGATTTTTCCCCGGGTGGCCGCACAGGCACAGAGATAAGTTCCCGCCACGATCCGGTCCGGAGGCACCTGAAAATCACCGCCTTCCAGGATCTCCACGCCCCGGATGATCACACGCTCTGTCCCCTCGCCCCGAATATCCGCGCCCATGCACCGGAGAAAACGGCAAAGCCACAAAATCTCCGGCTCACAGGCACAGTTTTCAATCACCGTTTCCCCATGGGCAAGTACAGCCGCCAGAATCGCCTGTTCTGCCGCCCCAACACTTTTTCCCGGAAAAACAATGGTCCCTCCGTGAAGATTTCCGCATTCTGCCGAGATAAAAAAAGGACCTTCCAGAAGGTCGGCTCCCAGTTCCCGCAGGGCATACAGATGAAGATCGATCGGACGCCTGCCAATGACACAGCCGCCCGGATATCCCAGCCTTCCATGTCCGTTTCTCCCCAGCAGGACTCCCAGGAGGATTACGGAAGAGCGCATTCTCCCCGTATAGCTCCCGGATATCTCCGTTCCATCCGCCTCTGTACAGTCCAGATACAGATCATGGCCATTCCACCAGGTAACAGCTCCAAGGGCCTGCAGAATTTCCTCCATGCAGAAAACGTCCGCAATACGCGGACATCCTCTCAGTACACTGACCCCTCTGTGAAGAAGAGATGCTGCCATCATGGGCAACGCCGCGTTTTTGGAACCCTGCACCTGCACCGTTCCATAAAGGGGAACTCCCCCTGTAATGCGAATCTCATCCAATCCGTTCACTCCTAAAAAGGGTCTCTTTCCATTATTTTATGCAGAAATCTGTTTTCTGTGACAGCTTACACTTAATGCGAGGCCCATTTCCGCCAGAAGAAATACCACCGAGGTCCCTCCGTAGCTGATAAACGGCAGCGTAATCCCTGTGTTGGGAATGGTATTCGTAACAACCGCAATATTCAAAATCACCTGGATGGCCATATGGCCCATAATCCCCCCGCAGATCAGAGCCCCCTGAAGATCAGGGCTGTGCATGGCAATAACAGCCAGCCTCCAAAGCAGCAGCAGAAACAGAATCATCAGCGTAAGCGCTCCCACAAGTCCCAGCTCTTCACAGATGATGGAAAAAATCATGTCATTTTGCGCCTCCGGAACAAATCCCAGCTTCTGCAGGCTGCTGCCAAGTCCCCGCCCAAACAGTCCTCCGCTGCCAATCGCATAAAGTCCCTGTATCGTCTGAAACCCTTTTTCATATTTTTCCGGGTCCCGCCAGATGGCAAGGCGTTCCAACCGATAACTCTCTGCCGCAAGGAATACGGCGATAAAGCCGATCCCCGCTCCGCCCAATACCAGAAATTTCAGATACCGTGCATTGGAAACAAAAATCAGGATCACACCGATCCCAAGGATGATCACGGCGGTACTCAGGTTATTGGAACCTACCAGACCCACGATCGGAAGCAGAGCTGCCATGGTCCTTCCCATAAACCAGAAGCCTGCTGTGTTGCTCCGGGTCCTGTCGATCTGCCAGGCAAGAAACAGGATCACCGCCACCTTGGCAAATTCTGAGGGCTGAAAAGACAAAGGACCCAGATTCAGCCAGCGTTTGGATCCATTGATTTCCTGGCCAACCAGAAGAACGGCGGTGGACAGGGCCAGAGAAAGAAGGTACGCTGCCGGAGCCAGCTCCGTAAAGAAATGATAATCCATGATCGTCACCACATACAGGCAGGCCAGGCCCAGAGAAGTGGCAAAAAGCTGCTTCTTAAAATAATATGCCGGATCCTGAAAACGTACCCGTCCATTGTAAGAGCTTGCGCTGAACATGATTACCAGTCCAAAAAACGCCAGAAGCACCACCAGGACTAGAAGTGTCATATCCGGCCTTCCTCTCTGTCTTTTTTCCTGCTGAGGCATCTGATGCACCTCCTTTTTGGAAAGAATGGAACGATCCGTAAAACAAAAAAACGCTCCTGTTCTATGTTTATGAGGCACGGACAGAAAATACGCCGGAAACTTCTTTTTCAGAAGCTTCCGGCGTATCTGATACGTTTAGAGAGCGTTTACATATTCCTTGAACATGTCTCCCCGCTGTTCATAATTGTCAAACTGTCCCCAGCTTGCGCATGCCGGTGAAAGAAGGACGGCATCTCCCGGGCAGGCCTTTTCTGCACAGACGGCCACCGCTTCCTTTAAGTCTTCACAGAGAATGATATCGGTGAAGCCCAGCCGCTCTGCCGCTGCTTTGATGGCCTCTTTTGTCTGGCCGATGAGCACCAGCCAGCGAACCTTTCCATCAAAAGCCTGAATCCACTCATCGTAGCTGGAGCCCTTGTCGTAGCCGCCTCCGATGAGAAGGGTGGGACGGTTCATGGCCTGGATTCCCTTGATGGCCGCATCCGGATTGGTTCCTTTGGAATCGTTGTAGTAAACCACACCATTCTTTTCGGTCACATATTCGATCCGGTGTGCCACTGCAGTAAATTCGCAGACACTTTTTTGGATGCTTTCCATGGGAACACCATCAAAATATGCCATTGCCACAGCCGCCATCACGTTTTCGTAATTATGCTGTCCAAGGATTTTCAGATCTCCCGTCTTTACCACGGGAATCTCCTGTCCATCCCATTTCAGAACGATCTGATCCCCATCCAGATAAATTCCCTCTTCCAGCTTGCGGACGCTGGAGAAATAAACAGTTTTGGGAACAATGTGTTTTCCAAATTCCCGCAGAACCTCGTCCTCATAATTCAGTACACAGGCATCCTCCGGTCCCTGATTTTTCACGATCAGCTCTTTCACGCGGATGTATTCCTCCATCGTGTGATGCCGGTTCAGATGATCCTCCGTGATATTCAGAATCGCACTGACTCTGGGAGCAAATTTCTCAATGGTTTCCAGCTGGAAGCTGCTGATTTCCGCAACAGTCGTACTGTCGTCCCGCATCTCTATAGCCTTGGAGGTATAGGGCGTGCCGATATTTCCCACAACAAAAACGGAATCTCTGGCATCCGACATGATCTTGCCCAGAAGCGCTGTGGTAGTGGTTTTTCCGTTGGTTCCGGTGATTGCCAGAACATGTCCCCTGCCTGTTTCATAGGCGAGCTCCACTTCTCCCCAGACGGTCAGGCCCTGGTCGTAAAAGCTTTTTACCAGAGGCAGATCCGTGGGAACTCCGGGGCTTAATACCACCAGGTCCAGGGAATCCTGTACTTCCTTTGGAAGCTCCCCTGCATAGATCTCAGGGCGGACGCCACCCTGGATCTTATGTAACACAGCCTCTTTATCGATCTTTTCATTTCCATCATAAATCACCGGACAGGCGCCTGCCTGTCCCAGAAGTTCCGCTGCACCGATTCCGCTTTTTCCGGAACCAAATACAAGAACCTTTTTTCCTTTTAATTCCATTTCGGGATTCCTCCTTATAATGCCAGAAGCGCAATCAGGCACATCACGGCCGTTACCACTGAAAAGACGGCAACCACTCTTGTCTCAGACCATCCGCAAAGCTCAAAATGATGGTGAATGGGCGCCATTTTAAAAATACGTTTTCCATGGGTTGCCTTAAAATAAGACACCTGGATAATTACGGAAAGAACTTCCACCAGATAGATCAGACCCACCAGGATAATAAACAGCGGCATCTGCATCATATAGGCAGCTCCTGCCACAAATCCGCCAAGAGCAAGCGATCCGGTATCTCCCATAAATACTCTGGCAGGATATACATTGAACAGCAAAAATCCCATCAGACCGCCGATCACGGCACAGGTAACAGGCTCAATACCGGACTCTGTTCCGATGGAAACCACCGTGAAAAATACAGCTACGATCAGAGTCACACTGGATGCAAGACCATCCAGACCATCTGTAAAGTTCACGCCGTTGACGGTTCCGATCACAGCAAAGAACAGTACCGGAATTGCCAGCCATCCAAGGTTCAGATAATGCTCCGGCCAGAAGGGAATCCTCATATTCAGAGACACATCCGTATAGTTTAAGATATAAAATACAAATACTCCTGTCAGGATCACCTGCAGAAGAAATTTCTGCCAGGGAAGAAGTCCGTCAGAGCGTTTGAGCACTACCTTCAGATAGTCATCCAGAAATCCGATGATTCCAAATCCCAGCGTCAGAAACAGCACCGGGATGATTTTCGGATAGTCTTTAATATAGAAGAGACTGGTTACAACGACCGCGATCAGGAAGATCACACCGCCCATCGTAGGGGTTCCTGCTTTTTTCAGGTGGGACTGCACACCCTCTGTTCTTTCTGTCTGACCCATTTTCAATTTGCGGAGAAACGGAATCACAACAGGCCCCAGAGCCACACTGATTGCAAAGGCAATCAGCACCGGAAATACAAATTCAAAATTCATCCTCACACCTCTTACTTAATTCTTTTGTTTTTTATACTCATTTTCGCCGGCATCCAAAAAGCAGCGTTCCTGCCGGATATCGACGTTATGCACCCTTTAGTATACGGCTTTTTCCCTTATTAATCAACCCTCAGTCACTTTCTGAAAAATTTTTTTCTTCTGTTTTTTCAATTCCAAGATATGGAAGAACATTGGCAAAAATACTTCTTATCACAGGAGCTGCAACCGTTCCTCCATAATAAATCCCCCGGGGATCGTGAATAATACAGATTCCCAAAATCCGGGGATCTTCCGCCGGCGCAAATCCCAGAAATGAAGAAATATACCGGTTGGCGCTTCTGGGAAGCGTCTGTGATGTGGCTGTTTTTCCGCCGATCGAATACCCCTCTATCTTTGCGTTTCTGCCGGAGCCTTCCGAAACCACCTTTTCCAGAATCCCCCGCACCAGGGCCGAGGTTTCTTCTGAAACAACTCCTTCCTCCACCGGATATTCCAGCTTCCTGGCTGCATCATCCTTTGGCGAACGGACAGCAACGCCGAAATGCGGTGTGATCCTTCGCCCTCCGTTGATGATCGAGCTGACCGTTGCGGCAAGCTGGATCGGCGTAATCTGAAAGGACTGCCCGAATGCCACCGTAGCAAGCTCCACATTTCCCATATTTTTCATCTGATGCATGATCGTTGCCGCCTCCCCCGGCAGATCCACCCCCGTTTTTTTCAGCAGCCCGAACTTCTGAAAATAATAATAATATCGTTCCACTCCCAGGCGAAGCCCCACCTCGATAAACACAGGATTACAGGAGTTCTGCGCTCCCTCCACAAAACTCTGGGAGCCATGTCCCGTTCTTTTTGCGCAGTGAATCCGTCTGTCATCCACCACTTTATATCCCGGACAATAAAAACGGTCGTTCAGGGACACCACGCCCTCTTCCAGTCCTGCTGCCATCGTAATGATCTTAAAGGTGGAACCAGGCTCGTAAGTATCATTCAGGCATCCGTTTCTCCACATCCGGTTCAGAATGTCCTGCTTTTCCTGCTGGCTTAAGCTTTCATCCGGCATATCCGTATTAAGCGTAAACGGATCGTTCAGATCAAATTCCGGCACATTCACACAGGCATAGATTTCACCGTTCTGAGGATTCA
>CAMBYR010000071.1 GCA_945872375.1 uncultured Blautia sp.
ACCCGCTGGGTGTATATCATCCTCATGCGCAGTATCATCATATTAAAAAGGAAAACATTGGCCTGATCGAGGTCATGGGCCTTGCCGTTCTTCCGGCCCGTCTGAAAGAAGAACTGGAGCTTCTGGAAGAATACATCCTGGAAGGCAGGGATGTGGCATCCAATGAGAAAATCGAGAAACATGCCGCATGGGCAGCAGAGTTCCTTCCGAAATATGATTCTGTTACAAAAGATAATATTCAGGAAATTCTCCGCAAAGAAGTAGGAATCGTATTTACCCATGTTCTGGAGGACGCAGGCGTATTCAAATGTACGGAGGAAGGCAGAGAAGCTTTCCGAAGATTCCTGAATACTCTGTGAGACAGATGAAAAATGTTTGTTGTAAATATTAATTAATTAATTGCTCCGTCACATGGCTGCTGTCCGGGAATTTTATCATACAAGGAGATTTATGACAGGAAAAATCAGAGAAAAAAATATACTGCTTGCCGGCTGCTTTCTGGCGATTCTGCTGCTTTTGTCAGGCATGGTCTCCGTTCGGGGAGATGCGGAAGCAAAAAAATACACCGTTACATTTGTGAATCCTGCAGGAAAAAGCAACCGGGATTATAGGGCACTGGCGCTGGAGGTGGCAGACGGAGAGAAGATCACCTTTCCGAAAGTTCCTGTATCGGAAGGATATGCCGCCTGGGGATGGAGCCTGGAGAGAAAAGCAAAATCCCCTTCCTATGCAGAAGGAATGACCATAGAAATTCATGAAGATACAGAGTTTTATGCCGTATGGAAAAAGCTTCCCAGCTATCAGATCACGTTCCACAACAATAGCGGTACCGAAGAGGGGGACGCCTACAAGGCACTTGACAGAACCGTTTATCGAAATAAAAAGCTGCGTTTCCCAAAGGTACCGGAGGAGGAAGGATTTGAAGGCCTTGGCTGGAGTACCAGAAAGAGTGCAGAAACGGCGGAATATCTGCCCGGAGATAAGCTGAAAATATCCCGTGACATGGTTTTTTATGCGGTACAGAAAAAGAAGATAACTGTTGTTCTGCATCAGAACAGCGGGGAAATCTGGCAGAGTATTGTGCTGGAAAAAGGAGCCGATTACATCCTGCCGGAGATGGAAAATCCACCGGGGTATACGATGCTTGGCTGGTCTGAGACAGCGGGAAAGGATTCCAATCCGGATTACGAGCCGGGAGAATCGCTGAAAGACCTGGACGAATCCATAGAACTGTATGCAGTGCTTTTTGACAGAAATACCGAGGAGGATCTGACGGCGGAGGAACTTCTGCAGTCGTCAGAAAATTCGTATGGGCAGGTGATTTTTGTAGGAGATTCCAGATTTAACCGTATGGAAAAGGTTCTGGAAAATCTGGGAGAAGAGAAGCTTACAGAAAATATGAAATTTATATCCCAAAACGGCGCAGGTCTTTCCTGGCTGAAAGAGGAGGGTTACCAGGAACTTCTGAACAGTCTGGGAGATGCTTCCCAGACCATTCTGAATAAGAAAACGGCAGTGATTTTTAATCTGGGAGTCAATGAACTGGAGATTCCCTACCAGTTTGTGATGTATATGCGCAGCATAGCACCGGATCTGGAAAAACGAAACTGTGAGCTTTTCTATATGTCTGTGAATCCGGTAAACTTCGAGATGATCGTCAGACTGGGACAGAATGTGCCCCGTACAGAAGCAGCCGTGCAGAAGTTTAATGAAGTGATCCAAAGCGGTCTTTGCACGGGTGAGGACTGTCAGTACAGGTATCTGGATGCCTGTTCCTTCCTGGTTCGTGAAGGTTACAGTACGGATGTAAATAAAAACGGAACAGATACGGGAGTGGATGACGGACTGCATTATACTTCCAGAACCAGTAAACGTATTTTCCGGTATTGTATGGAGGAAATCAGCAGGGGCTGATATTTCTGTGCATCGCGGAGCGTGTTGCCGGGAACGGAGTGAACAGCAGCAAAACGGTGACAAAAAACGGGGATGATTCTGTAATATGCCTTGCATGAAAGGCAGGAATCGTCTATACTAGAAGGCGGAACGGTTTTGAGAAACTGATTCGTTCCTATTCACAGGTAATATCCCGCGAGGTGTTTCCATGCATTTATGCATGGAAATCCCGAGACAGTCAACGCACGAAATTATGCATATTGCATAATTTCTGTGCATCGCGAGCATGTTACTGAGAACGGAGTGAACAGTAACACTGTTTCGCCTTACGTGATAATGAATAGAAAGAGGAATAGATTATGAAACTTACTACAGTAAAAGAAATTTACAGAGAACGGGAGAAATTCCTGGACAGGGAAATAACCGTAGGCGGCTGGGTTCGAAGCGTCCGCGACTCCAAAACATTCGGATTTATCGTGCTCCATGATGGTTCTTTTTTTGAGACACTGCAGATCGTTTACCATGATACCATGGCAAACTTTGCAGAGATCAGCAAGCTGAACGTGGGATCCGCCATTGTGGTAAAAGGTACACTTGTGGCAACGCCGCAGGCAAAACAGCCTTTTGAGATTCAGGCACAGGAGATCAGCGTAGAGGGCGCATCCGCACCGGATTATCCTCTTCAGAAAAAACGTCACAGCATGGAGTATCTGAGAACCATTACACACCTGCGTCCGCGTACCAATACCTTCCAGGCCGTTTTCCGTGTACGTTCTCTCTGCGCATATGCGATTCATCAGTTCTTCCAGGAAAGAGGCTTCGTATATGTTCATACGCCTCTGATCACAGGAAGTGACTGTGAAGGTGCAGGAGAAATGTTCCGTGTAACCACACTGGATCCGCAGAATCCTCCTCTGACAGAAGAGGGAACCGTAGACTTTTCTCAGGACTTTTTTGCAAAGGAGACCAATCTTACGGTCAGCGGACAGTTAAATGCAGAAACATTCGCACAGGCATTCCGCAACGTATACACCTTTGGTCCTACCTTCCGTGCCGAAAATTCCAATACGACACGTCATGCGGCTGAATTCTGGATGATCGAGCCGGAATGTGCCTTTGCAGATCTTCAGGACAATATGGATCTTGCGGAATCCATGCTGAAATATGTGATTCGCTATGTCTGTGAAAATGCACCGGAGGAAATGAATTTCTTTAATTCCTTTGTGGATAAAGGTCTTCTGGACCGTCTGAATCACGTGATGAATTCTGAATTCGGTCATGTGACATATACAGAGGCCATTGAGCTTCTGGAAAAGAACAATGATAAATTTGATTACAAGGTATTCTGGGGCTGCGATCTTCAGACAGAGCATGAACGTTACCTGACTGAGCAGATTTTCAAGAAACCGGTATTTGTCACCGATTATCCGAAGGAGATCAAGGCATTCTACATGAAGATGAACGACGACAACCGTACTGTTGCCGCTATGGACTGCCTGGTTCCGGGAATCGGCGAGATCATCGGAGGAAGCCAGAGAGAGGATGACTTTACAAAACTGAAGAACCGTATGGATGAGCTTGGTCTGAAGGCTGAGGATTACGAGTTCTATACGGATCTCCGTAAATACGGTTCCACCCGTCATTCCGGATTTGGTCTGGGATTTGAACGCTGTGTGATGTATCTCACCGGCATGGGCAATATCCGTGACGTGGTTCCATTCCCAAGAACCGTGAAAAACTGTGATTTGTAATGACTGTTCACCCCGTTTTCAGCAACGATTTGTAATACCTACCTATAAGGAGTTTTTGAATGATTCGATTTATTCATCTTGCAGATGTGCATTTGGGGGCAGTTCCTGACAGGGGCTGCCCGTGGAGCAGCCAGCGGGAAGAAGAAATCTGGGACACATTCCGCCGGGTAATTGCTTCTGTCAGCAAAAATCCGGTGGAATTGTTATTTATAGCCGGAGATCTGTTTCACCGCCAGCCTCTGAAGAGGGAATTAAAGGAGGTCAACTATTTATTTTCCACCATTCCGGATACGCAGGTGTTTTTGATGGCGGGAAACCATGATGCCATCAGTCGGGAATCCTTTTACCGGGATTATCCCTGGGCACCGAATGTGACGTTCTTTCAGACGGAAACGCCGGAAACGGTACAGGCACCGGGGCTTCCGGTGTATGTAACGGGATTCAGCTATCACCGGAGGGAAATCAGGGAACCTCTGTATGATTCCCTGACGCCCGGACCGGAGGAGGGATTTCATGTGCTGCTTGCCCACGGAGGCGATGAAAATCACATTCCCATGGACAAGCTGGCTCTGGCATCCTCCGGCTTTGACTACATTGCTTTGGGCCATATTCACATGCCTCAGGCTGTGATTCGGGATAAAATGGTATATCCCGGCGCCCTGGAACCCATCGACCGGGGAGATATGGGCCCTCATGGCTATGTGGAGGGCAGCTGCGAGAACGGGAAGGTGCAGACACGATTTGTTCCTTTTGCCTCCAGATCCTACAAAAAACTGGTGCTGGAGCTTGGAGAGGAATCTACCCAGTTCTCCCTGGAGGAACAGATGAAAACGGCGCTTCTGAAGGACGGCGGGCAGGACATTTACCGAGTGGTGCTGCAGGGTGTTCATGCGCCGGATACCATGATTTTTCCGGAAAAGCTGAAGCTTCTGGGAAATGTGGTGGAGATCCTGGATGAAACGCGTCCAGCCTATGACCTGGAAGCGCTGAGAAAGCGCTACAGCGGTACACTGGCTGGCGATTATATTGCTCATTTTACGGGCAGGACCTTAAGCCTTACAGAAGAAAAGGCTCTGTATTACGGGCTTCGTGCACTTCTGGAGGCAGGAGCTTCCGCCGGTACTCTTCTGCAGCAGACATAAAAGGAAAAGAATATGGTAATCAAACGTTTAAAAATTAAAAATTTTGGCAAAATTCATGACAGGAACATGGATTTTTCTCCTGGAATGAATGTTCTTTACGGCGAGAATGAAAGCGGAAAAACGACGACCTATACGTTCCTGAAAAGTATGTTCTACGGAATCCAGAGAATGCGCGGAAAGGCTGCCCGCACGGATGTTTATTCCACCTATGAGCCATGGGAAAACCCTGCGGATTATGGAGGGACTCTCTGGTTTGAAAATGGAGGAAAGAATTTCCGGCTTACCCGTAATTTTTATAAAAATGATCAGAAGAGTGAGCTGCTCTGTGAAGACGACGGGGAGCTCCTGGATGTGGAAAAGGGCGATCTGGATGCTGTGCTGGGAGGCGTGAGTGAAATCGTTTATGAAAATACGGTCTCTGTGGGACAGCTGAAAAGTGTGACCGGTCAGGAACTTATACGGGAACTGCAGAACTACATGGCAAGTTATCAGGGAACGGGCGACAGCACCGTGGATCTGGGGCGGACCATGCAGTTTCTGAAGATGACCAGGAAAGGTTTTCAGACTCAGATACAGAAACAGAAAAAAGAAACAGAAAAAGAGCAGGATAAAATTGCGGCCGGCATGGAATATCTCAGGGAGGAAATAGACAGCCTTCAGGATAAGAAAAAAGAAGTTTCTTCGCAGGAAAGTCAGTTTCAGATGGCGGAAGAGAATAATGGCGCTGTAATTCTGGATGAACGAATCGGCTATCTGCAGAGGAGACTGGGAGGGTTCTTCCTCATCATGATACTTACCGCTGTGCTGACATTGGGTACGGCGGTATTTGTGGGGCCGCTTCTGCCGGGCGGAATTCTTCCGGAACTGCTGATTGTGGCAGCAGGACTTGTTCTTTTGCTCCTGGAGTTTCGGAGCAGAAGGGGCTGTGCGGCGGAACTGGAAAAGAGACGCCGGATGAAGGCGCGCTGGATGCAGAAACAGGAAAAGCTCCGGTGGAATCGGGAGAATCTGGAGGAAGCTATTCAGGAAAAAGAAATGGCGATGGAAAACCTTCAGGAGGATTACCGGGAAGCGCAGGAAAAAATTTATCTTCCGCTGGCAGAGGAAACAGAGATCGATGCCATCAATCTTGCCATGGAGACCATTGAGAAGCTTTCCGTGAGGATACATGATCAAATGGGAGAACGGCTTCGCAGACGTACCTCGGAAATCCTTTGTGAGATCACAGAGGGAAAATACCGGGAGGTTCTTATGGACGCGGGATTTCATATGACGATCAATACAGGTGAACGGACTGTTCCGCTGGCAAGCCTGAGCAGAGGGACACTGGAACAGATCTATTTTGCGCTCAGGATGGCGGCAGGTGAGCTTCTGTGCGGCCGGGAACGCTTTCCTGTGATTTTGGATGATGTGTTTGGCATGTATGACGAAGAACGGCTTGCGGCGGTATTACGGTGGCTTCACAGACAGCAGAGACAGGTGATTATCAGTACCTGCCATAAGCGGGAGATGGAGATCCTGGAACGAGAGGGAATTCCTTTCCGGAAAATATTGGTTGCTGCCGGTCATGGCAGCGGACAGGAGTAAAAAATGAAAGAAAAACTGAGAATTGCGGCCATGGTGCTTCTGGTGATTGCGCTTCTGGCAATCATGGGAGGCTTCTGGACGTTTGTGTCCTGGCAGGCAGGGCAGGAAAAGCAGCAGGAGATGGCAGAAGGTCAGTCAGGCCAGCAGGAGGAAGGCGGTCTGGAAGCGATGTATATTTCTCTGGGCGCTTCCGGTGAGGAGTATGTGCTGGCAGATGCCAGCGGCGTTATTGAGTGCGAGCTTCCGGAAGAGGAACTGTATGATGAGTATGGAGGCCGCATTACCTGCCAGGATCTGTTTACCGGGGATAAACTGATTCTGTACGGAAATATTATAGCAACCAGATCTCTGCCGCCCCAGTATAAGGGAATTACAAAGGCAGTCCTTTCTCACAGAGGAACGCCGGAGGACGCACTGGAGTATGCAGAAGAAATTCAGACCTATTTTGGGCTTCCCATTGACGGAACAGAACGAAGCAGCAGATCCCTGGCTGAGGATGCAAAACAGAACGGGGAATCGTAAAACAGAGAAAATACGACGGCACAGCTTGCATTTCTGCAGGCTGTGCCGCTTTTCATATTATTTGTATTGTGACATATATTCGTTGACACATCGTTTGATCCTGTCCACAGGATTGAGCAGATGGCTGACAGACAGGTCGTGATTCAGCGTGTCGATAATGAGAGCAATATATTTACTCATATCGCAGCTGATATAGTATTCACGCTGAAGAAGCTCCGGTGTCTGATAAACCAGATTGGTGGTCAGGAGCTTGTCAAACCAGCCGTTTTCATGAGCTTCATCAAATTTTTTCAGCCCGTCGGTAAAGAGACCAAAGGTGGAGCAGATATAGATTCTTCCGGCACCTTTTTCCTTGAGAAGGGACGCGATCTTCAGAATCGTGTCGCCGGAGGAGATCATATCGTCAATGAGGATCATATCTTTGCCCTGGAGCTTCGGTCCGAGGAACTCATAAGCGGCGATGGGATGACGGCCATTAGGCATACGGCGGGAATAATCCAGACGTTTATAAAACATTCCCATATCAACGCCAAGGATATTTGCCAGATAAATGGCGCGGTTCATGCTGCCTTCATCCGGGCTGATAATCATGAAATGATCGTTATCAATGTGCAGGCCTTCTTCGTGATGAAGAAGAGCTTTCAGAAACTGATAGGATGGCTGTACTGTCTCAAATCCATGAAGAGGAGTGGCGTTCTGTACACGGGCATCATGGGCATCGAAGGTAATGATATTTTCTACACCCATACCGGTAAGTTCCTGGAGGGCCGTGGCGCAGTCAAGAGACTCCCTTCCGATTCGTTTGCTCTGACGGCTCTCGTAAAGGTATGGCATGATGACATTGACCCGGCGCGCTTTTCCGCCGATTGCGGCGATCACACGTTTTACATCCTGGAAATGATCATCAGGAGACATGAGATTGGTAAAGCCGCTCATACGGTAGGTGAGGCTGTAGTTGCATACATCTACCATAATATAAATATCATCGCCCCGGACAGATTCTGTGATCACGCATTTTCCTTCGCCGGAACCAAAACGGGGATTCTGTACGCCTACTTTATAATTATCTCTCTGATAGCCTTCGAAGGCAAAAGAATTGTTCAGGTGATGATCTCTTTCTTTTCTCCACTGAACGATCCAGTCATTTACCTTTTGACCAAGATCACTGCAGCTTTCCAGCGGAATTAATCCAAGCCTTCCTACAGGCAGTGTAGCCAGATCTTTTGTGCTTAACTGTGCCATTCTTTATTTTCCTCCTAAAAAAATTTTCTCAATGCGAATGTCCTTCCCGATCAGCTTGATCATCTGGTAATTGCTTGCAATACGGGAAAAGGTTCGTTCGGAATAGACGGCAGAAAAATCCTCCAGCTTCATATTGGTGGAAATAATGGTGGATTTACGCCGCATGATCCTTTCGTTGATGCATAAAAACAACTGGGATGATACAAAGCTGTTGGTAAGTTCTGTTCCCAGGTCATCAATGATCAGAAGATCGCAGTCAAAAATAAAATTTTCTTCGCCGGCATCGTCCTGCTTTCTGGAAAAAGTGGATTTGGCCAGCAGGTCAAACAGGTCGAATGCAGAAAAATACAGGACACAGTGAGCAGATTTTAAAAGCTCGCCTGCGATACAGTGAGAAAGAAACGTTTTTCCCACACCTGTGCTGCCGTAGAGAAAAAGGTTTTGAAAAGCCGTATCAAAATCTTTTACAAAATTCCGGGCGGTGTTGTATGCCCGAAGCGCAGTCTCTCTGGCTGTAAGACCTGTCGCATCATTTGTTATTGTATCAGAATAATAGTCAAATGAAAAGTGGTCAAAATTTTCTTTTTCAAGAATTTCATTCAAATTGGACTGAGAATACAGGAGTTCGATCTCAGCCTTTTTAAAACAGGTGCATTTTTTGCTGCCGACATAACCGGTGTCCTGACATAACGGGCAGGTGTATGGCATCTCCAGATAATTTTCCGGATATCCGTTTGCTGCGAGAAGCTCCTTTCGCTCACGGGAAAGGGCGGCTATGGCAGTACGAAGATCGTCTGTACCGACACAAGATCCGTCAAGAAGGGCACGGGCACGTCTTG
>CAMBYR010000072.1 GCA_945872375.1 uncultured Blautia sp.
ATGTTTTTCTCAAATATAATTCCGTCTGTTCCGGATACCTTCAGAAGATCATTCATCAGGAAATTATGATCTATCATCATTTTACGGACAAATATCCGGAGATCCAGGAGACCGTCCATCAGATTTTCGATGCCATCTGGAAAAAAGATGATGGATACGAGCTCACAGTTATTGGACAATTTTACCACTTTTTCGGTCTCATTTTTAGTAATCATTACTATCTGGGAGGCATTACCAGAGCGCGGCGGGATTATAAAAGAATTCTGCAGTTAAAACAGGTGCTGGAGTTTATTGAGCACAACTATACTTCCCCCCTCACTCTCCAGCAATTATCTGCTTCCGTATCCATGTCTCCAAAGTATTTCTGCAGATTTTTTTCAGAAATGACCCATCAGACACCCATGGATTATCTGAATCATCAGCGGATAGAAAAAGCATGCTATCAGCTTGCCACCACCGATGATTCCATTACAGAGATTGCCTATCGCAGCGGATTTAACGATCTCAGCTACTTTATCCGTACGTTTAAAAAATACAAGGGAATCACGCCCGGAAAATATAAACGCGGATAACTGTTTTCGAAAAAAACAAGCGGACTCCTTTCGGCCGCTTGTTTTTCTTTTTACCTTTATTTGATTCCAGTCTGTTTCAGGACCTCCTGTACCTTATGTACGGGAATGATATTCAGTTTTTCCTTCACTTCTTCTGCCACTTCTTCCAGATCCTCCACATTTTCCTGAGGGATAAAGACAGTCCTGATTCCGGCACGGACAGCCGCCATCAGCTTCTCCGGAAGTCCGCCTATAGGCATTACCACTCCTCTCAGAGATACCTCTCCTGTCATGGCATATTCCGGTGCCACGGCTTTTCCCGTAACCAGCGATGCAATAGCTGTTGTCATGGTAATACCTGCAGAAGGACCGTCTTTTGGAATTGCTCCGGCCGGCACATGAATATGAAGATCATTCTTTTCAAAAAGCTCTGCCTTTTTCGGGTACATTCCCTTGACAATGCTTATGGCAATCTGAATGGATTCTTTCATCACATCTCCGAGCTGACCGGTGATCACAGTCTGACCCTTTCCTTCTGTGAAAACAGCTTCAATAAACAGGATGTCGCCTCCTGCCTGTGTCCATGCAAGACCTGTCACAACGCCCGGAATCGCATCCTTCAGAATACGGTCATGCTGAATAGGACGGCTGTCCAGAAATTCCTTCAGCTTCTTCGGAGTCACAGAAACGGATTTCTTTTCTCCTTTCACCAGCTTCACCGCTGCTGTACGGCACAGAGTATCCAGACATTTCTTCAGACCCCGGACACCTGCTTCCATGGTGTAATCGGATATCATGCTGTGAAGAGCCGCGTCAGACACTTTCAGATTCGATGCTTTCATTCCCATGGTTTCCATCGCTTTGGGAAGAAGGTGACGTCTGGCGATCTGTACCTTTTCCGATTCCGTATAGCCCGGAAACTGGATCACTTCCATACGATTCAGAAGCGGCTCCGGAATCGTATCCACCGAATTTGCCGTACAGATAAACAGCACATCTGACAGATCATAGGGTACATTCATATAGTGATCGGTGAACGCCGAATTCTGCTCCGGATCCAGCACCTCCAGAAGGGCACTTGCCGGGTCACCGCTGTAGTCATGAGACAGCTTGTCGATCTCATCCAGCACCATCACCGGATTGGAAGCACCGCTTCTGCGGATTCCTTCCATAATGCGCCCCGGCATGGCTCCCACATAGGTTCTTCTGTGTCCGCGTATTTCCGCTTCATCACGTACGCCGCCCAGACTTACACGGGCATATTTCCGGTGAAGAGCTTTGGCGATACTTTGACCAATACTTGTTTTTCCTGTACCCGGTGCACCTACAAACAGAAGGATCGATCCGGACTGCTTTTTATTCAGTGCCATGACAGCAATCTGCTGAATCACACGCTGTTTTACTTTTTTCAGTCCAAAATGATCTTCTTCCAGAATGTTCTCTGCTTCCGAAAGATCAATTTCCGAAAAATCCGCTTTCTCCCAGCATAATCCCGTTACAAAATCCAGATAATCGTACAGCATTCCATATTCATGACCATTCTGCCCTTCCTGCTTCATGCGGTTCAGAATTTTCTCCGCTTCTGCGCGGGCTTCCTCATTCATGGCCGAATCGTGGATCTTCTGCTCGAATTTACGGATATCCGATACGTTTTCCGGGTGCATATCATCCAGACGTTTCTGAAGAATCTCAATCTGTTTTTTAATGGCCTCCTCCCGGTAGATCTGCTCATGAGATTCCGCCTGTTCTTTCTGCGCCTCGCTGCCGATTCGCTGAACCTCAATGTATTCGTACAGGGCCTTTTCCATCAATTTCATTCGATGAACAATACTGTCTTCTGAAATAATCTCATATTTTTCCTCATTGGAAATATTCAGATGATAAGATAATGTAGCAGTCATTTCCCCAAGGCTTTTCCACTGCATAATATAATTTTTTACAAGGATTCCCCACTGATATCCCTGAAGGAACTGAAGAACCGCATCCCTGACTTCTTCAAAGCATGCCTGCTGCTCCTCGTCCGTCATATCCTCCACATCCGGACGATCTGTGGCGGTTACGGTAATGTCATCCGGCGTAATTTCTATGGTATCTATGCTGATTCGTCCAGTGGTACGGATCCCGATATTCCCGTCCTTATCCAGTCTCTCGATCACACCGGTAGCGCCAATGGGATAAAAGTCACTTTCTGTCATTTCCTCTCTGTTTTTATCGTCCTTCAGCATGATAAAAACAACTTCATCTCCCACCTGAGCTTCTCTTTTTACAATCTCCCTGAAGTACTCTTTCTGAAAATAGAAAGTCACGCCGGGCAAAATAACCAGGTTATAAAAAGGTACAACAACCATATACATTCCTCCTTCTTTCCATCTTTTGTCAGCACTCATTTTAATCGAGTGCTAATCTATCGATAAAAAAATTTGCTTCCTGAGAAGCAGATTTTGTTTTTCCTTGTTTTCTACGATTATAATACTTTTTCCCGGATTGTCAATGACTTTTTTCTTCCTTCCAATTGTTTTTGCCCCCATTTCCTGTTATCATTAGAAAAGGAGTAACTATTCAGGAGGGTTATTCCGCTTTGCTCGTAACTGTGAAGGTACTGAACAGTTACGAAAAGGAATTATTTTACAGGAGATGATTTATTATATGAAAAAACTTGCCGTGATTTTTCCGGGTGTGGGCTACACCTGTTCCAAACCCCTCTTATATTACACCGCTGCCGCTGCTGCAGATCATGATTATGAAGTTCTGCGGCTGGATTACGGACAGGATATTCACAGCTTCCGCGGACGGTCATCCCTGGAGCTGGAGCCGGTCACCAGCCTTGCACTGAAGCGGACCCTCCGACAGATGGAAAAAACAGACTTTTCCCAGTACGAAAAGATCATCTTTATTTCCAAAAGTATCGGAACGATCGTGGCCTGTGAAACAGAAAAGCATTTTTCCCTTTCCGGCAAAGTACAGCAGTTTCTGCTGACACCTGTTCCGGCATCTGTTCCATATCTGAAGAATGTAAACGGGGTATTCTTTTCCGGAACTGCAGACCCCTATATTCCTGAAAAAACGGTACGTGCTGCCGCCAGGCTCTATCCCTCCAAAACAGGCGGCATCTTTGAGGGCTGCAACCACTCCCTGGAAAAGAAGGGAGACATCCCCGGAAACCTGGAAAATATCCGAAAAGTGGTGGAATGCCTGGAATGGATGATGAAAATGTAAAAAGGATGAACAGCTAAAAAGAATCCCGCCGAAACGGGATTCTTTTTTATAAAACTTCATGAAGCACGGATAATCCATATTCTGCCAGTGCATGATCCTCTTCGCCGGTTCCGCCGCTGACACCAAGACCTCCGATAATCGTATCTCCCACCTTGATGGGAACTCCGCCGCCAAAGATTACGATCTTTCCACCGTCCATCTTGTCAACACCATAGAAGGTGCCTCCCGGCTGGGCAAGCTTGCTGAGTTCCATGGTAGACATCTTTACAGCAACAGAAGTATATGCCTTCTTCAGTGCCACATCAAAACTTACCAGAAAAGCTCCATCCATCACATGTACGGCAATGGGATTCCCATCCGGTCCGCAAATGGCAATAACTGCCTTTTTCCCCTGACGATTGGCCTCCTGCTCTATTTTTTCAATCAGCCGCTTTGCACTGTCCAGAGTGATCTTACCCCGAATCCCCATGCGTTTCAGCACTTCCTGAATCACAGCCTCACTTGCTGTGCCGTTCTGATTTTCTGTCATCGCTGATGTCCTCTGCTCCCTGCTTTCCGTCTTTGCATCTGCGGAATCACTGCCTGCCGCATTTTCACCGGTAATCTCTCCTGCTTCTGCCGCATCTGTATATCTCGCAAGAACATACAGATAATCTGCCAGACGGTTCATGTACTTCTTTGTTCCGGTATCCGCTCCAAACTTTACGCTGACAGATGCCAGGGCCCGCTCTGCTCTTCTTGCAACGGTACGAGCCACATCCATCTCCGCGGAAAGCCGGCATCCTCCCGGAAGAATAAATTTTTTCGGACGCTGAAACAGCCCTTCCATACGATCGATCTCTTCTTCCAGAAGTTCCGTTTTGTCCTCACTGATTTTATAATCTCTGTTATAAGGGTCTGCCACTCCTGCCATTACCGTAATCAGAGTTCCCTGGATTTTTTCCAGAATCCGTATGGTATCCTGATCTTTCAGCATGGTCTTTACCAGGCCCAGGTGGCTCGTCAGCTCATCTATGGTTCCCACCAGCTGGATTCTGTCATCCGACTTGGAAACATTTTTGGTACGGATCAGATCGGTTGTTCCTCTGTCTCCGTTTTTTGTATAAATGTTCATAACGGCATCCCCCGTAAATTATTCCTCGTAAATTGGTTTAAATGGCATTTTTTTTATTGCTCTTGCACTGTTTGCCCCTAAATTCCGGCATTGCCGAAAAGAAGGCGCGTTCAGTTCAAATACATTTTTTCCTTTTGGAAGGCGCTGCATCTGCATGGCAAGCCGTACGCCCCGGATTCCGATCCCGGAACCCAGCATGGACTCATTGGCAGCATCGAAAGCAAGCGTATCCAGATCGCCCTCGTGGGACTGCACCTGGAAAAGTACCCCCTCCTCTTCGATTCCTGCACAGACCTCCCGAAGCAGGTCTTCATCCGCATCCCTGCAGTAAATAATGATCGATGGTCTGTTTACTACCATGTTCTCAGCCCTTTCCCTGTTTATTTTCCCAGATAGGAAAGAAGAAGTCCTGTGGCAACTGCATTTCTGGGACCTTCCACACCGCGGATATTTCCTCTGCCGCAGACGATACGGTAATCTGACAAAGCCTCCATCAGCATTTCCGGTATTTCAAAATCTTCAGCAGAACCTCCTACCAGAACCACATTGGGGATTTTTCGGAGATCATGGTCCGGAGCCACAATGGATAACGCTCTGAGTGCATTTCTCACAAACACCTTTCGTTTTGCATCCCTGCGGACTTCCAGTATCTTTTCCATCGGAATATCTTCTTCTACCTTGAGCATCTCACCCGGAGCCAGAAGAACCACATGTCCATAGTATCTTGGATCAATGGAATCTTCAAAAAACTGCATACTGCCGTTTTCCAGCCGCATGTGAAACAGACTTTCCACCTTCCCCATGGGGTATTTCTTGATCTGTTCCGCAGTCACACGGCTGTGAAGTCCCAGCTCTGTCTGGATCAACATGGAAACCAGCTCACCGGCGCCCGCCTGATGAGTGGTTCTGACGGTACCGTCCGCCTGAAGGATGGCAGCATCCGTAGATCCGCCTCCCATATCCAGAATTGCAAGGGGAAGCTTTGTTCCAGGCGTTGTCATGGCGCCCAGAGAAGCCATCACAGCTTCCACTCCCGCCACCACTGCCTTCACATGCAGCTCCTGTTCCAGTCTCTGTGCGATCTTCTGCATTGGAAGCTGCTGGGTCTTTACCATAGCGGCAATTCCCACTGCTTTTTCCATACAGGTCTCCCCTGCCAGAGATCCGGAGATCTCCACAGGTGCCAGTGTATCCACAGCCAGAATATCGGTAATGCGGATCTCACTGTCGTTCTCATGTTCTTTGGCAACATCCGCCATACTTGTCTTTATCCGGCGCAGCATATTTCCCACATTGGTATTTTCCTGGCCGTCAATATCGCGGATCTCGCCTGCAGAAGCCAGTGAATCCATGATCCTGTCTGCTCCTGCATCAATATTTACTTTCACTTCCTGCTGACCGTGAAAAAAGATCTCACCGGCAGGAAGAACATTTTCTCTGATATTTCCATGGGGAGTACGAATCACTACCGCGCTTCGTTTTCCCACAAGGCTTTTGGCAATCGGGGTAACTGCCTTTGTTTCTTCTGCATTCAGCCCCAGGAGGGTCGCAATTCCGTATGGATTGGAAAGCATCCGGATACTGGTACCCGGCAGTGCCACCTCGATGGCCGCTGTCTTTCCTTCCGGAATTTTGCTGATATGGCGTACCTCATCCACAATGGGCACCTTTTTTCCCAGACGGTTTTCCACAAGAACGGCTTCATCTGCCTGCAGGATCAGTCCCCGGATATCCAGCTCCGGGATATGCTGATTCAGCCGCGCAGAAGCTTCTTCATAGGAAAATCGGTTGGATACCACAACAATATACGGAATTCCGGGTTTCCCCTTCCAGAGATTTTCCAGGAAAAGGAGCTCACCCACCGCATCACCGGCTCCTGCCGGGGTGGACGGATTGTGCCCGATCATGGAAGATTCCGTGATAATGGTCTCCGTGATGGTCTCCATGGCAGTATCCCCAATGACCGGTGCCGCCTCATTCAGGCGCACAAGATCAAGGGCACTCAAAGGCTGCCGGATCTTGTCCAGTGCCTCCTCCAGTGCCGATTTGATTCCCAGAACATTGGGAAGGGTTCCCTTTGTCCCGGTGGTCATACGGGATGCGCTGGAAAGAAAACGGAAAGTGCCGTCTTCTCCCGCAGCGCCAATACATACTTCAGTTGTGGAATTTCCTATATCAACACCTGCAATCAGTTTCAAAGAAGAATTCCCCTTTTTTCATATATTTCCGCAGCTTCCAGTACCAGTTTCGCACAATGAGGCGCACGGTACTTTTCCAACAGTTCCTGTGCCATCAGAAGAAGTTCCTTCTTGGTGGAACGGTTTGGACGAAGCTTATTGTACATAGTAAGAATCACATCGTCCGGTACATTGGAAAGCTCTGCAGCTCTCTCAAAGTTTGCTTCCATCTGGGGATTATCGGCTTCTGCAGCCACCTGTCCCTGACGTTTCAGCATTTCCGGAGAAATTTTGATATCTTCTGCAGTCACACTGCCGCGTTTCACTTCATCCAGTGTGATCTGGGAAAGTTTTTTCCCGGTTTTGGATGTAATGGTATCGGCTTCGTGCTGTCCTAAAGGATAGTTACTCATTTTGCACCCTCCCATACAATCATACCTTTTTCCGGATCAAGCTGTTCTGTCTCAATAATATGCATCAGAGCTGCTTTTACCTGGAATTTGGCACGTACCATAGGGTCGTTGGTACACTCAATGGGCGTAACCTTTTCCCCTTTTACATATTTTGCGGCATTTCTGCCGATCTTACGATAAGTTTCCAGATCCATCAGCGGTGCCTGCGGGAAAAGCTCCAGGTTCGACAGAGGATAAAGATCCTTCTGATGAATGACAGTGGTTCCCTTTGACTGGATGCCGATGCCGATTCCGGAACCGGAAAGCTTGGCTGCCTGCAGTGCCATAAAGCACACGTCAGAAGTATCCAGTACTTTTACCACACGGGAAACCATGCCCTCTTCCTCAATGCCGGCCTTTACATTCCTGAGAACCTCCTCCAGAGGAATCCCTCCCATGGTTTTGGTAATCTCTGTCTGGAATGCAGCACCCACACCGATCACAACTTCCTTGGGGTCTGTTCCCTGTTTTGCACGGACAGCACCCTCATAGGAATGCTTTGGATTCATTCTTGTTCTTCCCGCAAGGCTCTGTGTGCCTTTTGGAGAAGCGATGGCGGAAGGCTGTGCACCATTTCTCTGCTGCAGCTGCTCCACCACTGCTTTGGTAATGGCAGCGATCAGTTGTTCATTCACATTCATGGCAGCACCCTCCTAAAATTCGTTGACATCAATTCTGTGAGGAATCGCTTTGATCTCCTCCCAGCGTTTTCCGGTCACACGATAACCGGTTCCGGGGCCCATATAATCATTGGGGGTATTTACACCGGAAAGCACCCGGAAATGTTCATCCAGAATTGCTGCCGTATGCATATAATCACCGATGACTCTCTGTTTCAGCATGTTCAGGATATTTTCCGCAAGTTCGGTAAAACCGCTCTCCGCCAGTGCGCGAACCACGTCTACACCGGTGATGCCGCGTTTCATCATATCATCTGCGGACATCAGATCGGATGCCACGTCACGCTTCAGCGTATCCTTGCTGCCGTGAGCATATGTCACAGCTTCCACCTGTTCATCTGTCACTTCGGTAAGTCCCAGATATTTAAAGACAGCCTGAACTGCTTTTCCTGCTTCCCGGCGCACACGGATCACATCTTCCTCCGTTACCGGACGCAGACCGCCGTCCACCTGCATATCTCTCTGCATTACATTGTAATCATCAAAGTCTTCCGCATCAAAGTTGGAGCCGGCAAACATATTGTCATAGTTTGGCTCTGCTGCATATCCGGAGAAAATAAAGTCTGTACCCGGCATAAACTGCAGCATGGTTCTGGCTGTTCTTCTCATATCGG
>CAMBYR010000073.1 GCA_945872375.1 uncultured Blautia sp.
GTCAGCGCCTGAACACCTGCATTTAACGAATCTGTATAGCCCTGAAGCTTCTCTCCTGCTTCCTCAAGTGCCTGACCATTCTGTGAAAGAGCCGTTCCCGCCTGAATCAGGTCCTGAAGCTGTGCATCTGCATCCCGGGACACGGCCGTTTCGCCTGATACCGGCATCGCATTATTTTCCGATGTTGTTGTAAACGTTTCTTCCCGGATACTTCCGATCGAACTGTTTAAAAGCTGAATACAGCTGTTCAGCTCTCCCAGATAATACCCGTAAGAAGCATAAAGATTGATCAGGTCTTCCTTGCTGGCACCGCTTGCCACCCCCTGAACTTCCTCAAGAATGCTCAACACCGACTGAAGATTTGCAATGGCCGAAGCATCTATGGTGTTCCTTGTTTCCTGAACCGTCTCCGCCTGTCCGGAAGCTGTTTGGCCTGTGCTCCGGCTGATCTGCCCCAGCACCTGGTTGACCTGACTCACATACGCATGAACGCCTTCTGTATATGCCCCCGTCTGTCCGGCAAAGGTATCCACCCCATGAACATAATCCGGAAGCTGCGACGCAAGGCTGTCCACTCCGGAGGTATAATTTATTATATTTTCACTGAGCGCCTCGCTTCCCGCAGCCACCTGACTGCTTCCTGCCAGAAGCGCTTTTGTATCTTCCCCTTCCGAAAGACCGGTAAGCCCCTGAGAAATACGCTCAGATCCTTCTGCAAGCGTTTCCGCACCGGATACCAGTGCCCCTGTTCCTGCGGTCAGTTCCTCTGTTCCTTTTTTCAGTTCCTGACCTCCTGTCGTCAGACTCTGTGTACCACTAAGGAGCTTCTTCGTGTTAGAAGCAATGCTTCCGGCTCCGCTGTTTACCTGATCGGCTCCGGATACCAGACGGCTGCTTCCGCTCTGAAGGGACTGTACGCCCGACACCAGCTCTCCTTTTTTACTTTCCAGAAGATTGATTCCATCCACAAGAGCCTGAACGCCATCGATAAGATCTCGTTTTTTACGGTTCATGGTCTGAATCCCTTTATTCAATGTTCCCATATTTTCATCCACTGCCGTCATGCCATCGATCAGTTCCACGCAGGAATCCTTCAGTGTCTGAATCCCGTCTGCCAGTTCTCCTGTTCCATCGACAAGCTGTGCAGATGCATCAGAAAATTTCTCCATGATTTCTTTCAGATCATCCAGATTTTCCATATCATCCAGTCCCATCTCATCCAGATTCAGGGAGGATGCCACTGTCATTGCAAGCGGAGCTTCGAAATTTGTCACCTCTGCTTCCACAATAAAGGAATCCGGAATATGAATATCCTTCAGAAAATCCGTTTCTTCCACCTTCAGACTCTCTGCCAGTCCAGGCATCCCCAGTCCGATCACAATATCCTTCTCTCCGTCTGACAATACCCTGCCATTTGTAACATTTACATTTCGATAAATATCGGAAGGAAGTATCATTCCCGTCGCCATGGCAAAGGGCGTATATACCTCTCCTGTTTTGGAATTATTTTCATATTGATAAACTATTTTCAGGTGTCCGCTTTTTCCTTTCAGTTCCGCCGCACTAACCGGTTCTCCATCCAGTTCATACTGAATCGAAAGACCAACCGGAAGCTCCTGACTGGTAGTTCCCTGATAATAAATATCATTGCCATCCGCATTCCAGATCAGTTGCTTTCCTTCCTTCGTAAAGGACTCCTCCCCTTTCACGTTTTCAATCTCTTCCAGTTCGGAAGTATCCGAAATCTGACCGTTTTTTTCCGGATTTTTCAGCCAGTCACTGACGATCACCTCGGAAATATTGCCATCCGCATCCGTTTTTGCGTATACGGTTTCTTCTTTTTCCTGCTTCAATGCCTCCGCCAGGACAGGAAAATCCGCCGACTGAAATACCATCAGCCCTGTAAGGGCTGCCGCCATCGTTTTCTTTATATTTTTTCTCTTGATTACTCTGTTTCTATTCATTATTTTTCGACCTCCTGAAATTTTTACTTGTCTTACAAATCACTTTATCAAATACCATAAACATGGATGGAAGCACACAGAGCACCACGATCATACTTATGATCGCTCCCCGTGCCATCAGCGTACAGAGAGAACTGATCATATCAATTCCTGAATACATGCCTACACCAAAGGTTGCGGCAAAGAAGCTCAATGCACTGACAACCACAGATTTGATACTGACTCTGTGCGCGGTCCGGATGGCCTCCTGTTTACTTTTTCCCTGACTCCGTTCCGTTTCATAACGACTGGTCATCAGGATGGCATAATCCACAGTGGAACCAAGCTGAATGGTTCCAATAACGATAGATGCAATAAATGGAAGCTTCGTACCTGTCAGATATGGAATTCCGAGATTGATAAAAATTGCAAATTCAATAACTGCCACCAGTATGACAGGCAGGGAAACGGATCTGAATACAAAGAAAATAATCACAAACACAGCCAGAATGGATACGGCATTTACTACCCGGAAATCATTGTCTGTAATGGTGATCAGATCCTTTGTGCAGGGCGCTTCCCCTACAAGCATCCCATTCGGATCATACTTTTTCAGGATCTTATTCAGACTGTCAATCTGCTCATTTACTTCATCAGAAGCCACCTTATATTCATTGTCTATCAGCATCAGCTCATAGTTTTCATCTTCCAGAATCTCCCGAATGGACTCCGGAATCATACTCTTTGGTATCCTGCTGCCAAGAACTGTTTCCAGTCCAAGAACCGCCTTGACACCATCCACCTGCTCCATTTCTTCTGCCATTTCCCTGATCTGTTTTCCGGGAAGGTCACTGTCAATCAGGAGCATATGCATAGCTCCCATCTGGAAATCTTCCTGCAGTATTTTATTCGCCTGGATACTTGGCAGATCCTCCGGGAGTGTCTCATCCAGATTATAATAGACTGATGCATTTTTCTGGCAGTATGCTGCAGGAACGATCAGTATCAGAAGCAAAAACACAAACATACGATAATGTCTGGTAATAAAATCAGATATCCTTGCCATGTCCGGAAGCAAAGGACGGTGTTTTGTTTTCGTCAGTATACTGTCGAAAATCATAATCATGGAAGGAAGGATCGTCACGCAGCAGATGACACCCAGAACAACTCCCTTTACCATCACGATTCCCAGATCAAGGCCCAACGTAAAGCTCATAAAACAAAGGGCCACAAAACCCGCCACCGTTGTCATGGAGCTTCCAACTACAGACTTCATTGTCCGCTCAACGGCATGAGCCATCGCCTCTTTTTTATCCTCATAAAATCCCTGCTGTTCCTGATAACTGTGCCAGAGAAAAATGGAATAATCCATGGTCACACCCAATTGCAGGACCGCTGCCAGAGCCTGCGTAATATAAGAAATTTCTCCCTTTATGGCATTGGTTCCCAGGTTATATATAATTGCCATTCCGATACTGAGAAGAAAAACAACCGGAATAAAAAAGGAATCCATGGTCAGTGCAAGTACAATGGCTGACAGGATTGCAGCAATCACCACATAAATGATAACCTCCTGATCCGCCAGCTCCTTTGTGTCTGTAACGATTGCAGACATACCGCTTAAAAAGCATTGTTTTCCTGCAATTTTTCGTATTTCACGGATCGCGTCCATGGTTTCATCTGCCGATGTCGTCGTACGGAAGATAATAAACATCATGGTAGAATCTTCGGTATTAAATACCTTCCGTACCTTTTCCGGAAGCATTTCCATAGGAACGCTCAGATCCATAAAGCTGTCGTACCAGACCACTTTTTCGACATTTGGTACTTCTTCAATTTCTTTTTTCAGAGACGCCACATCCCTGTCTTCCATTCCTTTGCAGATAAACATGGAGTACGCTCCCGTTCCAAATTCCTCTGCCAGAATATCCTGACCCTGCATCGTCTCGATACTGTCCGGCAGGTACGATAAAATATCATAATTTACTCTTGTATGCAGATATCCCCAGCCCGCCGGAATCAGCAGTAAAATGCTGAGAATAAAAATCGGTATCCGGTATTTCACAATTTTTCGTCCGATATTCAGCATAATCATTCCTCCTGTTTTTCATAGTTCTATCGTATGTTCAAGAATGCCTGTTTCAGGACAGGTTTTCCACAGACAAAAAGGCTCCTCTGCACAAAAACTGTGCAAAGAAACCCTTTTGTCTGATTTCTCCCATACTTGTGATTTTATCCGAATTATGTTATAATCCCCTTTAAGTTTCAAGATGACAGCATTATTTGATTTATTGTAACTATTCATTTCTGAATCAGGCGGAACGGAGGTTTTATTTTTGCCCAATTACACCAGAAAAGCTATTCGGGATTCCTTCATCAGGCTTCTGAATGAAAAGCCCTTAAACCAGATCACCATCCGAAACATTGTCGATGACTGTGGTGTAAACCGAAATACCTTTTATTATTACTATCAGGATCTTCCCCAGCTCATCGAAAGCATTGTCAACGAGGATGCCGACCGTATCATACAGGAATATCCTACTCTCAATTCCATGGAAGAATGTCTGGATGCCGCCGTAAGTTTTTCTCTGAAAAATAAAATAGCTGTCCTCCACATTTTTAAATCTGTCAACCGGAATATTTATGAACAATATTTATGGAGAGTCTGCGACCATGTCTGCAATACATACCTGAACACGATTCTGGCAGATCGTGAGATTTCCGAATCTGACCATCAGGTCATCATCTGTTATCTGAAATGTCTCAGTTTCGGCTCAATTATGGACTGGTTGGAACGAGGAATGAAAGATAATGTCCAGATTCTTATCCACAGAATCTGTGAACTGAAAAAAGGACATCTTGAAGAAATGATCGATCGGTGTGATCCCGCAAAAAAGCCCCCCAATGCCTGATGTACCGGCATTGTAGGGCCTTTTTTTCACTGTATTTATTTTTCATCAGGATACGCACTGCTTTTCTTCCGCCTTCCGGCATAGATTCGTTCTGTCTCTCTTCCGCAGGAGGCCGTGATTCCCCGGGCATCCAGAAACGCCATCACCGCCCGGGCAGAACGCTTGTTGCTTCCCAGCAGATCACGCAGCCTGCTGTAAGACAGAATCTCCTGATCCTGAAAATACTCCTCTGTCCTTCGGATCAGTGTTTCCAAAAGCTTTGGAGTTATCATATATTCTTCACTGATTTTCACAAGTGAGCCCTGATGCTCCAGAAAACGGAGAATATCTGTATACATCTCCGTCTCCATATCATCCGGCTTTAATTCCATCATATTGATCAGGTCAAACCTCTGTTTTTCCAGAATTTTGGTAACCAACAGGCGAATTTCTTCCGATACTCCATTGGAAGCCGGCGAAAACTCATACTGCCGAAAGACATTCTCCTGTCTGCAAATGATCTTTCTCCGTTCCATCTCGTCCAGCCAGGCATCAAACCGTTCCATATCCCAGTCTTTCCATCCCGTACTTTTCAGCAGACCTTTTTCCATTCCATTTCGAAAAGGCCAGCGTCTGTGATACTCCTTAAGACATGCAGAGAGGCGCCTGTTTTCCGCAGCTTCCAGTTCCCGGGAACAGTAAAAACACGTTTTCTTTCCCCGGATAACCGCACATTCCTGCCGCTTTGCCAGTTCCTCCAGAAGTATCTCCAGGCGTTTTCCGTCAATTCCGGAACGCGTTTCCAGTTCCTGAAGGTTTAATGGCCTTTTCTCTTCCTTTTCCAGAACATCCGGCAGTATTTCTTCTTCTCTGTTTTCTTCTTTCTTTTTCAGAAATTCCAAAGCTTCCTCATCCAGCCTCTTATGCCGGACAGGCCGCTCTTCCAGAATCTGTCCTCCCCCGATGGTTTCCATCGGCGAATAGAACCGTACAATAAACCGGTCTTTCTTTTTTACGGCAAGCTCCTGCTCCAGTCGAAGCTGTGCATATCCTGTCTGTCCTGCAGACAGCTCTTCCCTGTCAAGCAGCACCACACGGCAGAGCACGGACGATGTCCCGATATACAAGTGCACCCTGGATTGATTCTTCAGCACACGCCGGGTGCCCTTCACCATCTCGATTTTTACGTCCAGAAAACGGCTCGGATGTAATGAGTCCGGACCGGCTGCCACAAATCCCCGTCTGATATCGTCCTTCTTCACACCGGAGAGCAGCAGGGCCACCCGCTGACCGGCACTGACCTGGTCGGTATCTCTTCCGTGGATCTGCATACTTTTTATTTTCACTGTCTGCATAGACGGATAAAGCATAAGAGGATCTTCCGGTCTTAAACAACCCTCCATCACCGTTCCGGCAATGACGGTTCCAAGTCCCTTCAGCGTCATGACACGATCCACCGGCATCCGAAAACTGCCCGCCGTTTTTCTGGTTCTCTGTATCTTCGAAACCGTCTCGATGATCCGGTGTTTCAGCTCTTCGATTCCGTTCCCTGTCACTGCCGAAATCCTCTGACGAGGCCAGGAGGCAAACATGGTTCCCCGGATTTCCCCGGAAATTTCTTCCTCTGCCATGTCTGCCCATGCAGCATCCACACAGTCCTCCTTTGTAAGCACCAGGATCCCTGCAGGAACCTGAAGCTTTTCCAGAATATCCATATGCTCTCTGGTCTGCGGCATCATTCCTTCATCCAGAGCAATGACAAGAAGTACCAGATCCATACCGCACACGCCTGCCAGCATGTTTGGCAAAAATTTTTCATGTCCCGGGACATCAATCACGCCTGCTCTTCGGCCTTCCGGCAGATCAAACCAGGTAAACCCAAGATCAATGGAAATTCCCCTCTGTTTTTCTTCTTTTAAGGTATCTGTATCACGTCCGGTAAGCGCCCGGATCATGGCCGTTTTTCCATGATCGATGTGGCCTGCCGTGCCAATGATAATATGCTCCGCTTTCATTTCCCCTGCTCTTCCAGCCAGCGGACAGTACAGTGGGCAAGGCAGGCTGCTCCCATAGGGCAAACCTCCTCATTGAACTGTACCTTCGGATTGTGTGCATTATAACTGCCGCGCTCATCCAGGTATCCTGCGGAGAGATACATAAACACGGACGGGATCTTTTCCGCAATTACCGCAAAGTCTTCCGAGGCACTGGCAACCATCCCCGGCACTCCGGTAAGGTTGGGAATGGGCAGTTCCTGAATATATCTCACCATATCCTCTGTCAGTTCCGGATCACAGATCAGCGGCGGAACTTCGGAAATCATCTCGATTTCTGCGCTGCCGCCATATACCTCAGCAGTTTTTTCCGACACTTCCTTCATTCTCCGTACCAGCAGTTCCCTTGCGGAGGGGCTGTTTGTACGGATGGTTCCCTGAAGCACGGCTGTTTCCGGAATAATATTGGCCGCAGCTCCCGCCTGGAACTGTCCGATCGTCAGGACACAGGCATCCTCCGGATTGCTTTCTCTCGCGATCAGCTCCTGCAGTGCCAGGTGAATATGCACACCAATATTAATGGGATCGATACTGTTCTGAGGATAAGCTCCGTGAGACCCTCTGCCGTGTATCGTGATCTTAAATCCATCCACAGAGAACATCATTGCCTTCTGGCTGTTATACATAAACATTCCCAGAGGCAGCTTTCCGGCCGCTACATGAAAGGCCAGCGCCGCATCCGGAGAAGGATTTTCCAGAATTCCCGCCGCGATCATATCTCTGCTTCCTTCAAAGCTTTCCTCCGCCGGCTGAAACATGAATTTTACGGTTCCCTTCAGAAGTTCTTCCTGCTCCTTCAGCATCCTGGCTGCTGTAAGGAGCATGGCCGCATGAAAATCATGGCCGCAGGCATGTGCTTCGGTTCCGGTTTTGCAGGCAAAGGGCTCTCCGCTCTCCTCCGGCATGGAAAGGGCATCCATATCTGCCCGGAGAAGCAGCACCTTTCCTCCCTTTCCAAGTGTGGCGGTTACTCCATGACCGCATCGCTTTGGAGAAAGTCCATATTCTGTTAATTTCTCCATCACATATGCCTGTGCTTTCGGCATCTGAAGTCCGACTTCCGCATTTGTGTGAAAATAACGGCGATTTTCCACCGTCTCATTTTTCAGTTCTACAGCTCTTTCATAGAAATTCATGAAATCATCTCTCCTTTCGAGATTTAAGCAATCCATGCGATATAGCATGTGTTTTCTATATCAATTTTTGTAATTTTCTGTATATTATACCCCGATTTTTGCCTGTTCTCAACTTATTCCCCTATTGATTTTTATTTTTTTCAGGGATATACTAATTCTTAGAGCAAAGGAACAACTTTTTTTATTTGAAAATCACCTCAGAAAGGACATACCTCACATGATTTTTCAGCAAATACAACACACAACTCTTCTGCTTCATTTTGCGGGCAAAACACTGTTGATCGACCCCGTCCTGGATACCGGATCGAAGCCTGACACCTCTGTTCCCATGCGGGAAATCCTTCAGGCAGATGCCGTAATCATCACCAGCACACATCCGGAACATTTTGACGAAACGGCAAAAAATGTACTTCCCAAATCCATCCCGGTTTTTGTGCCGGATGTAATGGCTCTGGAATCTCTGAAAAGTGCCGGCTTTACCAATATCACCATCATGGAAAAAGAAACTCCACTGGACAATATCGCATTTTCCAGAACCCCTCTTTCCGGAAATCCAGCGGGTGTCCTCATCGAGCATCCTTCCGAGAAGACACTTTTTGTCACCGGTGACAGTGTCTGGAACGACGGTTTCCTGGATGCCGTACATACTCTGCAGCCGCGCGCGATTGCCATAAACTTTGGAATCAGCTCCGCCCAAAACGCAGCCGCTTTTGGAAAAGAAAGTCTTTCCAAAATTCACACTGCCTATCC
>CAMBYR010000074.1 GCA_945872375.1 uncultured Blautia sp.
GCTCATGGATTTTTCCGGAATTTATCCTGAGCAGAGGTTTTATGAAAAAGGAGGGGCAGACTGGGTGGAGGCCCGTGGTCTGCCCGGAACCAACTGCTACTGTGATGAAATTGCTGCAGAAGAACTGCGGAAAAAAATACGGAATTTTTCGGCGAAAGGAATCCATTTCCTTGATTCCGGGAATTATCATTATATGAGCCGGATCTGGCTGGAGAAAGTGACACAGCCATTCCGACTTCTGGTTTTTGATAATCATACAGACATGCAGCCGCCGGCGTTTGGCGGGATCCTTTCATGCGGAGGCTGGATCGCTGCGGCACTGGAAGAGCTGCCTCTTCTTCGGCAGGTGATTTTATGCGGGCCGGATCAGGAAGCCTTTTCCCATGTGGAGGAAGAACTGAAGAATAAAGTGAGCTTTCTCAGCCGGGAATGCATGGAAGAACGGATGGAATTTATCAGAAAAATTCCTTCTGATCTGCCCCTTTATATTTCGGTGGATAAGGATGTTCTTTGTTCCGGAGATGCCAGAACGACCTGGAGTCAGGGCGATTTGAGGCTTGAAGAACTTCTGGAAATGCTGCAGGAGCTTTTGAAGCGTTTTCACAGGGAAGGTCAGCAGATTCTTGGAATGGATATCTGCGGGGAAACAGATCCGGAAGAAACAGAAGGAAATGACAAAAACGAGTTTGCCAATCAGAGGCTTCTGGAAGTCTGGGAATCAGCGGAGATGGAGTAAATATTATGAAAGAAGTGTTGTTTTCCATAGGTCCCTTTGAAGTATACGGCTATGGATTTATGATTGCTGTGGGAGTGCTGGCTGCTTATTTTACAGCAGAATACAGGGCTAAAAAACAGGGCCTCCCCTATGAGCATGTGTTTTCTGTCATGATCTGGTGTGTGGCCGGAGGATTTGCGGCATCCAAAATTTTATTCTGGTTTACGGAGTGGAAATCTGTGATCAGTGATCCGGGCTTTCTTCTGGATACTCTGGGAGACGGCTTTGTGGTTTACGGAGGAATTCTGGGAGGAATTCTCACAGGATATCTTTACGGGCGGATAAAAAAACTTGATTTTATGAAATTTTTTGATCTGATTATGCCGTCAGTGGCGCTGGCACAGGGATTTGGAAGGATCGGGTGCCTGCTGGCCGGATGCTGCTACGGAAAAGAAACGGAAGGATACTTTTCCATTACTTTTCAGAATTCCGGGTTTGCGCCAAACCATGTTCCGCTGGTGCCGGTGCAGATTTATTCCAGCATTCTGGATTTTCTGCATTTCGCGGTACTGATTCTCATAGCGAAGAAAAAAAAGGCGGATGGGCAGGTGGCAGCATGCTATCTGATATTTTACAGTATCGGGCGTTTCGTACTGGAGTTTTTCCGGGGCGATACGGAACGGGGAAGTGTGGGGATCCTTTCTACCTCACAGTTTATCGGGATATTTGCCTGTGCCGCAGGTATTCTGATTCTGTTCAGGATTTCTTCAGGCAGGCACAGAGCATATTTTCAGGATGATGGCATAGACTTAAAGGATAAATAAGAAGGAAAAGTATATGTTCAGTCCGGAAGATTTTGAGAATAATGAGATGATTCAGATGCAGCAGGAGACAGGAGAAGAAATCGTGCCTGCGCAGGACAACAGATACCATAATTTTCTGCTCCGTTACACAGAAAATGTTACGGGTTCCATAGGGCCTGAATTCGAGGAATACTTTACAGTCATCAACGAGCTGTATGCGGTGGTGTATTATCTGGCAAAATCGGAAGATGATGTGGAACTGACGAATTACAGTTATAATGGAATCCCAAAATGCTATACCTATATGGATATTCAGGCGCTTCAGGCATCCGGTGTGACCAGACTTCATGATCATCCTTATCTGGGGCTTCGTGGTAAAAATACGATCGTGGCGGTAATTGATTCAGGAATTGATTACCGCCATCCTGTATTTCGGGAGGGAAACAGCAGCAAGATTCTGGAAATCTGGGATCAGGCCGTGCCGGGAAGGAGAAATGAAAGAGTTCCTTATGGGGAAATCTACTCAAAAGAACAGATTGACCGAGCCCTGGAATCGGAAAATCCTCTGGAGATCGTTCCTGTAACAGACGAGAAAGGACATGGAACCATGCTGGCGGGAATCGCTGCCGGCTACAAAATCGCCGGGGAAGAGTTTTCCGGAGCAGCTCCGGAAGCCAATCTTCTGATCATTAAGCTGAAGCCGGCGAAGCCTTATCTTCGAAACTTTTTTCTTTATCCTCCGGATGTGGATCTCTTTCAGGAGGATGACATCATGCTTGCCATTTCCTATGCCAGAGAATTTGCCAGAAAAATGCAGATGCCTCTTTCCATCTGTATCGGACTGGGCTCCAGCAAAGGGTCACATGAAGGATACAGTCCCTTAAGCCAGACCATCGATTTTGAGGTGGGGATCTCCAGCAGTGCCGTCACCTCTGCAGGAGGAAATGAAGGAGCTGCCAGGCATCATTATATGGGACTTCTGGAGCAGTCACGTCCGGCCGATACGGCGGAGCTGCGTGTGGGAGAAAAAACAGAGCGGTTTGCCATGGAATTCTGGGGGAATTCTCCGGAACTGTTTTCTCTGACCCTGGAGTCTCCCACAGGAGAAGCTCTGGAAATCAGCAGGGTGATTCAAAATACGACCCAGGAGCTGAGATTTGTATTTGTGGATACGAGAGTTTTGGTAAATTATATTTCCATTGAGCGATACACAGGAAAAACGCTGGTGTTTTTCCGCTTTTTTCATCCAGCTCCCGGTATCTGGAGGTTTCATATTTCCGGCCGTGATGCCAGGGAATCTCAGTTCCATATGTGGCTGCCTGTTACAGGCGCAATTCCCGGGGACACGTTTTTTCTGGAATCGTCACCATACCAGACCATTACAACACCCGGAACGGCTCAGGGAGGAATGACCATGACCGCATATCAGTACCGGGACGGCAGTCTGTTTGTCCAGGCAAGCAGAGGCTTTTCCCCTGGCGGAGCTGTCAAGCCGGATTTTGCCGCTCCGGGAGTGGAGCTACGTGTGCCTCTTCCGGGAGGCGGCTATGGTCTGGCTTCCGGTACCAGCCTGGCGGCGGCGCAGACATCCGGGATCGCGGCACTTCTTCTGGAATGGGCGTTGAACCGCGGAAATCAGCCATATTTTACAGGAAATAATGTAAAAAACTATCTGCAGAGAGGGGCCCGAAGAGAGGAAGGACTTCAATATCCCAATCCGGAGTGGGGATATGGAAAAATAGATCTTTACCGTTCATTTGAGCTTCTCTGAAAAATAGACAAAAATCATACAAAAAAATTGTGACATTAAAAACAAAATTTTTTAGGTTACCTAATTGTTTTTTATGCTCTGATTTGTTATAATCAACATATCATCAAACAGGGAGGTAATCATGAAACGAGGAAGTATTTTTGAGCTTGACGGGATTCCGCGAATGAGTGAGGCTCTGCCGCTGGCTTTGCAGCATGTGGTGGCCATGATTGTGGGCTGCGTTACTCCGGCCATCATCGTAGCAGGGGCTGTGGGAAATGGGGGGCTTGGAGATCAGGAAAAGGTGTTTCTGATTCAGGCTGCTCTGGTGGCAGCAGCATTTTCCACACTGATTCAGCTTTTTCCCATTGGCGGAAACAGCAGGTTTGCCATCGGCTCCGGTCTGCCCATGATCATGGGTGTCAGTTTCGCCTATGTGCCAAGCATGCAGGCCATTGCAGCGGATTACGGGATCGCGGTAATCCTGGGTGCAGAAATCGCCGGAGGTTTCGTGGCCGTGCTTATGGGACTTCTGGTCAGGAAGATCCGGGTATTCTTTCCCCCTCTTATTACAGGTACTGTCGTATTTACCATTGGACTTTCACTGTATCCTACGGCTATTAATTATATGGCAGGCGGTGTGGGAAAACCGGATTATGGTTCCTGGCAGAACTGGCTGGTGGCTTTTCTGACTCTGGGAATCGTAACGGCTCTGAATCATTTTGGAAAAGGAATCTGGAAGCTGGCATCGATTCTGATCGGCATTATCTGCGGATATCTGATCAGTATTCCCTTTGGAATGGTGGATTTATCCAGCGTAGGTACTGCCGGAGTTTTTCAGGCACCGCAGCTCCTGCATTTCGGTGTGGAATTCGAGCCTTCTTCCTGCATTGCCATCGGAATATTATTTGCAATCAATTCCATACAGGCCATCGGCGACTATTCCGCAACCACCATTGGTTCCATGGACAGAACACCCAGAGACGAAGAACTGCAGCATGGAATCATCGGCTATGGTCTCTGTAATGTGGCGGGGGCTCTGTTTGGAGGGCTTCCCACTGCCACCTACAGTCAGAATGTGGGAATTGTGACGACTACAAAGGTCATCAACCGCTGGGTACTTGGACTGGCGGCAGCTATTCTTGGAGTTGCCGGTTTTGTTCCAAAATTCTCTGCTCTTCTCACAACGATTCCCCAGTGTGTACTTGGAGGAGCTACGGTTTCCGTTTTTGCATCGATCGCCATGACAGGTATGAAACTGGTTGCATCTGCAGAGATGGATTACAGAAATTCTTCCATCGTGGGCCTGGCAGCTGCACTTGGAATGGGAGTTTCCCAGGCAACGGCAGCACTTGCATCCTTCCCGGCATGGGTCACAACGATTTTTGGAAAATCTCCGGTGGTCCTGGCAACGATCATCGCAGTAATGTTAAATGTGATCCTTCCAAAAGCACGGGATGAAAAAAAGGAAGAGGAAGCCAGAAAAAAAGAAGCGGAAAAAAAGCTTGAAGAAGACCATGAGGCCTTTCGAAAAAAGAGTTCCTGAGAAAAATGCGCCAGGGGTGATTCCCATGGCGCATTTTGCAATGAAATTATTTTCGGTATACAAATGCAGGAAGTCCGTCTTCTCCACAGGGAACTTCCACGGTACCCTGAATCAGAGGAAGCGCGTAAGCAATAAATTCTTCAGACACATCGGAACCGTTGTTGATGATCCATTCCTGGGGTACCGGTTTTTCTTCGTTGCAGATCGCATTGACATCTTCCAGACCACATGTCATATGATAGGAGCCGTCGGCGGCTGTTTCACGAACAAAGGAAACCATTTTTCCGGTAACACCATCCAGGGCAGCTTTTACGCCGAATTTACCTGCGGCAATGGCTTCCTGCTGGTCTGTGGCAGAGAGCATGGAGGCGGAGCAGCGCTGGCTTACGTTTAATTCTACGGAACGGGCTTTTACACCAAGGCGGGAGCGTACCAGATTTTCCAGGTATTTTCCGCAGCCGGCCAGCATTTTGTGGCCAAAGGAATCGGTGCCCACGGAATTGTCATATTCACAGATGAAGGTGCCCTTGTCATCGTGAATTCCTTCAGAAACGCATACGATCACATTGCAGTTTTTCTCAAAGGCAGCCTGGATATTTGCCAGAAAAGCTTCCTGGTCAAAGGCAACCTCGGGAAGATAGATAAACATGGGGTTGTCTCCCGGATACTTGCGGGCCAGGGCTGCAGAAGCAGTAAGCCATCCTGCATGACGTCCCATGATTTCCACGATCGTTACGGATTTCTTTTCATAAACGCAGGCGTCCAGGATGATCTCACGAACTGTGGAAGCCACGTATCTGGCAGCACTTCCAAAGCCCGGCGTGTGGTCGGTATGAACAAGATCGTTATCAATGGTTTTTGGCTCGCCGATGACACGGATCTCACTGCCCGTCATGGCTGCATAGCGGGAAAGCTTGCTGACGGTATCCATGGAATCGTTGCCGCCGATATAGAAAAACCAGCCGATGTTCAGCTCTTCAAATTTGCGGAACAGGAGCGGATATACGGGATCCTCCAGAGACTCGGGCAGCTTGTAGCGGCAGGAACCGAGATAGGCTCCCGGAGTATGTGTGAGCCCTTTGAGCTTTTCGCCGGGAAGTGCTTCCTGAAAATCCAGAATGGTTCCGTTCAGGAAACCTTCGATTCCGTTGACCATTCCATATACGTGATCAATGAGATCAGGATGTGCAAGACCCTCGGAAACGACGCCGTAAAGGCTGCTGTTGATAACGGCCGTAGGTCCTCCGGACTGTCCCACGATCAGATTCTTTTTTGACATGATGAAAAACCTCCTACTAAATACATTTTGTCTGATGCTTATTATAGCATACGATGTCTTTCTGTGCCAGTCCGGGAAACAAAAGAATCATTGACAAACACCGGTCATTGAATTAAAATGAATTTTCAGAAATACTTTTTGAAACATGTTATAGAAGGGATGGGTCTGTCCGGTGTACAGAACCCGGATGCTTTGATAGAAAGACAGTGGAGGAATCACAGCAATGAGATACGAGTTTAAAAAGATTGAGCCAAAATGGCAGGCAAAATGGGAAGAAAGTAAAATCTTCGAAGCCGAAGACAACAGTTCGAAACCGAAATTCTACGGACTGGTGGAATTCCCGTACCCAAGCGGTGCCGGTATGCATGTAGGACACATCAAAGCATACTCCAGCCTCGAAGTTATTTCCAGAAAACGCCGTATGGAGGGATATAATGTCCTGTTTCCCATCGGATTTGACGCATTTGGACTTCCTACAGAAAACTATGCGGTAAAGACAGGCACACATCCGAGGATCATTACAGACCAGAATATTGCAAAATTCTCCGAACAGCTGAAGAAAGTGGGCTTTTCCTTTGACTGGAGCCGCGTGGTAGATACCACAGACGAGGATTACTATAAATGGACACAGTGGATCTTCCTGAAAATGTTTGAGAAGGATCTTGTTTTCCGTGACAGAACTCTGGTAAATTACTGTCCGCACTGCAAGGTGGTTCTTTCCAATGAAGACAGCCAGGGCGGAAAATGTGATATCTGTCACAGTGACGTTGTTCAGAAATCCAAGGACGTATGGTATCTGCGCATTACCAAATATGCCGACAAGCTTCTGGAAGGCCTGAAAGAAGTGGACTATCCGGATAATGTGAAACAGCAGCAGATCAACTGGATCGGAAAATCCAGGGGAGCATTCGTCAACTTCACCATCGACGGAATTGAGGAAAAACTTCGGATTTACACGACCAGACCGGATACCCTGTTTGGCGTTACCTTTATGGTTATCGCACCGGAGCATCCGATTATCGACAAATATGCAGACAGAATCTCCAATATGGACCAGATCGCTGCATACAGAACCGAGTGCGCAAAGAAAACAGAATTTGAGAGAACCCAGCTTGTAAAAGACAAGACAGGTGTGCAGATTCAGGGCCTGAAGGCCATAAATCCTGTAAACGGCAAAAAGATCCCGATCTATATCGCAGACTATGTTATGATGGGATATGGTACCGGCGCAATTATGGCTGTGCCTGCCCATGACCAGAGAGACTATGATTTCGCAAAGAAATTCGGCATTGATATTATTGAAGTCATCAAAGGCGGGGATATTGAAAAAGAAGCCTACGCAGGTGACGGTGAAATGGTGAACTCTGAATTCCTGAACGGTTACACCAATAAACATGATTCCATCGAGCGTATGCTGGAGGAACTGGAAAAACAGGGTATCGGAGAAGCCGGAGTCCAGTACAAAATGAAGGACTGGGCATTCAACCGTCAGAGATACTGGGGTGAGCCGATCCCGCTGATTCATTGTCCGAACTGCGGTGTTGTGGCGGTTCCTTACGAAGAGCTTCCGCTTCGTCTGCCGGATGTAAAAGAATTTGAACCGGGTGAAGACGGACAGTCTCCGCTTGCCAAAATTGATTCCTTTGTAAATTGTACCTGTCCGAAGTGCGGCGGTGCAGCAAAACGTGAAACAGATACCATGCCTCAGTGGGCAGGATCTTCCTGGTATTTCCTGAGATATGTGGATCCGAAGAATGATCACGCCTTTGCCGATATGGATAAGCTGAACTACTGGATGCCGGTTGACTGGTACAACGGTGGTATGGAACATGTGACCAGACATATGATCTATTCCAGATTCTGGCATCATTTCCTGTATGACATGGGACTGGTAAATACACCGGAGCCCTATGCAAAACGTTCCATTCAGGGTCTGATTCTTGGGCCGGACGGCGACAAGATGAGCAAATCCAAAGGAAATGTTGTGGATCCGCTGGATATTGTAAAAGAGTACGGCGCAGATACCCTTCGCACCTACGTACTGTTTATGGGTGATTACGGTGCAGCAACTCCGTGGAATGACAGTTCCGTAAAAGGCTGTAAGAAGTTCCTGGACCGTGTGGCAGCCCTGACAGATCTGGTAAGTGATGCGCCTGTATCCGAAGAACTGGAAATGAAATTCCACCGCGCCATCAAGAAGGTTTCCTCTGATATTGAGGGATTGAAGTTCAATACGGCCATTGCATGCCTGATGACTCTGATCAATGATATTTATGCAGAAGGACATCTGGCAAAAGAAGACCTGATGATCTTTATCAAGCTTCTGTGCCCGTTTGCACCGCATCTCTGCGAGGAAATCTGGGAAAGCTTTGGAGGCGAAGGCTTCCTGACCATATCCTCCTGGCCGGAATACGATGAAGCAAAGACGGTTGCAAGCACTGTTGAAATCGGTGTACAGGTAAATGGTAAGGTAAGAGGAACAATCGTGATTCCAACCGGATGCGAAAAAGAAGAGGCTTTCAGCATTGCGAAGAACGACAGCAGAATCGCATCTTTCCTGGAAGGCAAAAAGCT
>CAMBYR010000075.1 GCA_945872375.1 uncultured Blautia sp.
CATTAGCAACTGTATCATGTGTTTTCTTTCCTTTTATATTAACAACGGCTCCGATACCGCAGTTATCATGTTCAAATTCAGGGCGGTAGAGGCCCTGCTGCTGATTTGCTACTTCTCTCATTTTTCTCATCCTTTCATTGCAGCTTCTTCTGCCGTCTTTTTATCAACTGCCGCCTGCACAAATCCACGAAACAGTGGATGTGCATGGTTTGGCCTGGATTTAAATTCCGGATGTCCCTGTGTTCCCACAAAGAACGGATGTCCGGCAATTTCGATCATCTCAACAATGTGAGCATCCGGGGATGTTCCTACAATGGACATTCCCTTTTCGTCCAGTTCCTTACGGAATGCGTTGTTTACCTCATAACGATGTCTGTGACGTTCCTGGATCTCTTTCTTTCCAAAAAGCTCATAGGATCTGGAGCCTTCTGCAAGCACACACGGATAGCTTCCAAGACGAAGAGTTCCTCCAAGATCTTCCACATCCTCCTGATCCGGCATCAGGGCAATGACCGGATGTGTTGTTTCCGGTGCCAGCTCAATACTGTTGGCATCTTCATATCCAAGCACATGGCGGGCAAATTCCACAATAGCCATCTGCATTCCCAGGCAGATCCCAAGGTATGGGATCTTATGAACTCTTGCATACTGTGCCGCAAGGATCATTCCTTCCGTACCACGGTTTCCGAATCCTCCCGGAACCAGGATTCCATCTACAGAATGGAGAGTCTGATCCAGATTTTTTTCATTGAGTTCTTCGGAGTCCACCCAGGTGATATCAACCTTTGCACGGCAAGAGATCCCGCCATGCTTCAGTGCTTCCACAACACTCAAGTATGCATCATGAAGCTGTGTATATTTACCAACCATGGCGATCTTTACTGTTTTATCCGGGTGGCGGAGATTTTCTACCATATTTTCCCAGTCTGTAAGATCTGGTTTGCGATTCTCCAGTCTTAAGCTCTGCAGTACTACGTCTGCAAGCTTTTCTCTCTCCATTGCAAGAGGAGCTTCATATAAATATTCCACATCCAGATTCTGAAGCACATGGCTCACCGGAACATTGCAGAACAGTGCTATTTTTTCACGGATTTCATCGGTCAGCGGATGTTCGCTTCGGCAGACCAGGATATCCGGCCAGATTCCCATTCCCTGAAGCTCCTTGACGCTGGCCTGGGTGGGCTTCGTTTTCATTTCCCCGGAGGCTTTCAGATAAGGAATCAGTGTTACATGAATCAGGATCGCGTGATCGTGTCCCACCTCATGCTGAAACTGACGAATGGATTCCAGAAAAGGCTGGCTCTCAATATCACCTACGGTGCCGCCCACTTCTATGATAGCAATTCTGTCTTCTTCCGGTGACTTTCCCCGATAGAAACGGCTTTTGATCTCATTTGTAATGTGGGGAATGACCTGAACGGTGCCTCCTCCGAAATCTCCGTGTCTTTCTTTCTGAAGTACCGACCAGTAGATTTTTCCCGTTGTAACATTGGAATTTTTATCAAGACTTTCATCAATAAATCTCTCATAATGTCCCAGATCCAGGTCTGTCTCTGTTCCGTCATCTGTCACAAATACTTCCCCGTGCTGAATGGGATTCATGGTACCTGGGTCAATATTGATATATGGATCAAACTTCTGCATGGTCACCTGATACCCTCTGGCCTTTAACAGTCTGCCAAGGGAGGCTGCTGTAATCCCCTTTCCAAGGCCGGACACAACTCCGCCTGTGACAAACACATATTTTACTGCCATCTCCGATTTCCTCCTCCATGTAAGCTTTCTCTGAAAAAATAAAAGGCGCCGGGAACAGGCTCCAGGGGAAACTTCCCCCATGGACTGTTCCTGACGCCTTTGTCAGGCAATTCACTATTCATTCAAAATATGGTCTATAGTAAACTATTTTTTTTTATTTGTCAATATTTATGTTAAGGAAACAACTTCCAAATTCAGTCCGGGATTTCCATCGGATAATTGCCGTCAAAACATGCCTTGCAGAGCGAAAGACCTCCTGCCATACCTTCCAGGTAGTCGATCTCCATATATCCCAGGGAATCAGCTCCGATCATCCGGCAGATTTCTTCTGTACTGTGGCTGGCTGCAATGAGCTGATCATTGGAAGGAACATCGGTTCCGAAATAACAGGGATGAAGAAACGGCGGCGAACTGATACGTACATGGACCTCCTTTGCCCCGGCTTCCTTCAGCATATGTATGAGGTTTGCAATGGTCGTACCGCGGACAATGGAATCATCCACCAGAACGATTCTTTTGTCCTTTACCACGGACTCCAGGACACTCAGTTTCAGACGTACGCTGGATTCCCTTTCTTTCTGTGTCGGTTTGATAAAGGTTCTTCCGATATAGCTGTTCTTATAAAATGCAAATCCAAATGGGATCCCCGATTCTTCTGAATATCCCTTCGCTGCAGGAAGGCCGGATTCTGGAACTCCCGTCACAAGGTCTGCTTCCACAGGATAGGATTTTGCAAGAGATTTGCCTCCCCGGATCCTGGCATCATATACCCTGACACCGTCCATGGTACTGTCCAGCCTTGCAAAATAGATATATTCAAAAACACAGTGCGCATGCCTGGAGCCGGCCAGCTCTTTATTGGATTTGATTCCGTCTTTCGTAATGGTGATGATCTCGCCTGGCTCTATATCACGGACAAATTCCGCACCAACGGCAGTCAGCGCGCAGCTTTCCGACGCCAGCACATAGGCATTGTCCCTTTTTCCCAGGCACAGCGGCTTCAGGCCATAGGGATCACGGACACCGATCAGTTTTCTGGGGCTCATGATCACCAGGCCATAGGCACCCTTTATTTTTCTGGCAGTTTTCAGCACTGCCTCTTCCACCGTTTTGGAATGTACACGTTCTCTTGCGATATGAAAGGCGATGACCTCCGAATCAGTAGTCGTATGAAAAATGGCGCCTGTCTGAATCAGCTCCCATTTCAGTTCCTCTGTATTCACCAGATTTCCGTTATGAGCCAGTCCAAGCGTTCCTTTAATGTAGGACAGCACCAAAGGCTGAGCATTTTCTGCAATGGATGCGCCTGTCGTGGAATAGCGGACATGGCCGATGCCAATATCCCCATCCATCTGTTCCAGAATTTTTTTATTCAGAACCTCGCTTACCAGTCCAAGATCTTTATGAAAATTGACGTTTCCCCTCTCTCCATCAGTTCTGGAAACAGCCATTCCGCAGGATTCCTGTCCTCTGTGCTGCAAGGATGTCAGACCATAATAAACAGACGGTGCAATATTATTTCCGTCCAGATCATAAATCCCAAATACTCCGCACTCTTCCTTTATTTCTGCCATCAGATTTCCTCCATTCCAATCTTTCTATCTGTTTTTTTCCAAAAAAAGAAGGCACTTCGAGCATATTCGAAGCGCCTTTGCCTACAAAAGCATTATAATAGAAGAGGCAGATTTGTCAACCCCACGCCGGAAAAAAATCTTCAACTTTTTTCAAAAAAAACATTGACAAGAAAAAAAAATTGAGTATACTACATCACATAAGCAAAGGCGCTTTGGAGATCAGTTCTCCGAAGCGCTTTTTTTGTTTATTCCTGAAAAATAAGAAAATAATGGATCAGAGGATCTCAATATTGAAAGGAGCAAACCCTTATGGCACAGAATATTCCTGAACTGTATGGAAGTCTTGTATTTAACGACAAGATCATGCGTACCAAATTACCGAAAGATATGTACAAAGCACTGAAAAAAACCATTGAAAATGGTACTCATCTGGAACTGGACGTTGCCAATTCCGTTGCAGTAGCCATGAAAGAATGGGCCATCGAAAATGGTGCTACTCACTATACTCACTGGTTCCAGCCAATGACAAACTTCACTGCTGAAAAGCATGACAGTTTTATTTCTCCTACCAGTGACGGACAGGTGATCATGGAGTTTTCCGGAAAAGAGCTGGTAAAAGGTGAGCCGGATGCATCCAGCTTCCCGTCAGGCGGACTTCGTGCTACCTTCGAGGCAAGAGGATATACAGCATGGGATCCTACTTCACCTGCATTTATCAAAGACCGTACTCTTTATATTCCCACCGCATTCTGTTCTTACAGCGGCGAGGCTCTTGATAAGAAAACACCTCTTCTCCGCTCCATGGATGCGCTGAATGTGGAAGCACTGAAGGTTCTCCGCATTCTTGGAAACAAAGATGTAAAACATATCACTACCACCGTAGGTCCGGAACAGGAATACTTCCTGGTAGATAAAGAGCTTTATAATAAGAGAAAAGACCTGATCTTCTGCGGACGTACCCTTATCGGTGCTCCTGCTCCAAAAGGTCAGGAAATGGAAGATCACTATTTCGGAACCCTGAAGCCAAGAGTATCCGCCTACATGCATGACCTTGATGAAGAGCTCTGGAAACTGGGCATTCCGGCAAAAACAAAACATAACGAGGTTGCTCCTGCTCAGCATGAGCTGGCACCTGTATTTGATACCACAAATGTTGCTGTTGACCACAACCAGCTTACAATGGAAGTCATGAAAAAAGTGGCCGACAAACATGGCATGGTATGTCTCCTTCACGAAAAACCATTCGAAGGTATCAACGGAAGCGGAAAACATAACAACTGGTCCATGAGCACCGATACCGGTGTCAACCTTCTGGATCCGGGCAAGACACCTGCTGAAAACACCCAGTTCCTGGTATTTCTCGTAGCTGTAATTAAAGCTGTGGATGATTACGCAGATCTTCTTCGTATTTCCGTTGCAAGCGCAGGAAACGATCACAGACTTGGCGCAAACGAAGCACCGCCGGCCATAGTATCCATCTTCCTTGGCGATGAACTGACCGAGGTATTGAAATCTATCGAAAGTGACAAATTCTTCGTTGGACACGGCGCTGTACAGATGGATATCGGTGCAAAGGTTCTGCCGCACTTTGTAAAAGACAACACCGACAGAAACCGTACTTCACCGTTTGCATTTACCGGCAACAAATTCGAGTTCCGTATGCTTGGCTCTTCCTCTTCCGTTGCCAATCCGAACATCATCCTGAATACGGCTGTTGCTGAAGTTCTCAGCCAGTTCGCAGAGAAGCTGAAGGATGTTCCGGCAGAAGAAATGGATACCGCTGTACACAACCTTCTGAAAGAAACCATCATCGCACATAAACGCGTCATTTTCAACGGAAATGGCTATACCGATGAGTGGGTGGACGAAGCTGAAAAACGCGGTCTTTACAACCTGAAGTCCACACCGGAGGCTCTGAAGGAATTTGTCAGCGCTAAAAATGAAGAGCTCCTGACCGGACATAAGATCTTTACAAAGGGCGAGCTTCACTCCCGCTATGAAATCAAACTGGAAAATTATGTGAAGACGCTTCATATTGAATCCTGCACTATGGCAGAGATCATTCAGAAAGATCTTCTTCCGGCAATCAGTACTTATATGGAACAGATCGCACGTACTGCCAGCCTGAAAAAATCAGTTGTTCCCGATATCTCCGTTTCTTCGGAAGCAAAGCTTCTCACGAAGCTCACTGCACTCTCCGAGGCAATGGCAGAAGGACTGGATGTACTGAAAGCAGATACTGCAAAAACAGAAGCAATGGAAGATATGCAGGCAAAGGCAGAATCCTACCAGTCCGTTGTTCTGGCTGACATGGAAACCTTACGTGCATCTGCTGATGAAGCAGAAGCTCTGATGCCTGACAGCGTTCTTCCGTATCCTACCTACGGCAAACTTCTGTTTTCCATCTGATCCCGTATCGCTTCCGGGGAAAGCAGCGGGAATTCACACACAGGTAAAGTCAGGGGATATCCCTTATGAACATCTACTTCATAATTCATTATCGATTTCCTCATCCATTAATCACACGATACCGGATGTCCCCTGTTTTACATATAAATCAGAAATTGCATGATTATCCTGCAATTTCTGCATTCTTAAATATCTTATTTGTTCGCAAGGATGCGGAGGACTGAATACAGGCCCTCCGCATTTTTACGATATATGGCATCTGTCGGGACAGACATCTGCCAAAAATACATTATGACTGGTTCATAATGAAAGGAAAGAGAGGAAATTATTATGGAATTTTCAGCAGTAAACACTATTTGGGTACTTGTAGGTGCCGCACTGGTCTTCTTTATGCAGGCCGGATTTGCAATGGTGGAAACAGGCTTCACCAGAGCAAAAAATGCCGGAAACATTATCATGAAGAACCTTATGGACTTCTGTATCGGTACACCGACCTTCTGGATCATCGGCTTTGGCCTGATGTTCGGTGCCGGCAATGATTTTATCGGAACGATTCACGGAATCGCTTCTGAAGCAAATTACGGAAACGGAATGCTTCCGGACGGAGTACCATTCTTTGCATTTCTGATTTTCCAGACTGTATTCTGCGCTACTTCTGCTACCATCGTTTCCGGTGCTATGGCAGAGAGAACCAAGTTTTCTTCCTACTGCATCTACAGTTTTCTTATCAGTCTTGTTGTTTATCCTGTTTCCGGACACTGGATCTGGGGCGGCGGATTCCTGGCTCAGATGGGCTTCCATGATTTTGCCGGTTCCTGTGCCGTACATATGGTAGGCGGTGTTGCCGCTTTCATCGGCGCATGTATCCTTGGACCGCGTATTGGAAAATACAGTAAGAGCGGCAAATCCAAAGCAATTCCAGGTCATAACCTGACCATCGGTGCACTTGGTGTATTCATTCTCTGGTTCTGCTGGTTCGGTTTCAACGGTGCATCTACTGTCAGCATGGAAGGCGATGCCATCGTAAGCGCAGGTAAGATTTTCGTTACAACCAACCTTGCAGCAGCTGTTGCTACAATCACAGTTATGATGATCACATGGATCCGTTACAAAAAACCGGATGTTTCCATGTCTCTGAACGGTTCTCTGGCAGGTCTTGTAGCAATTACCGCAGGATGTGATACCGTATCTCCCACATCTGCAGCAATCATCGGTATCCTTTCCGGATTCATCGTTGTATTTGGTATTGAATTTATTGATAAGGTTCTGAAAGTGGATGACCCGGTTGGTGCCGTTGGTGTTCACGGTTTAAATGGTGCTTTTGGTACTCTCGCTGTTGGTCTTTTCTCCGACGGAACCGGTACCGACTTCAAGGGACTTCTCACAGGCGGCGGCTTCACCGGCTTTGGCATCCAGTTCCTTGGTGTGATCGTTACGATCGCATGGGTTGCTGTTACCATGACCATCGTATTCCAGGTAATTAAACACACCATCGGCCTTCGTGTATCTGCTGATGAAGAAATTGCAGGTCTGGATACAAAAGAGCATGGTCTTTCCAGTGCATACGACGGATTTGTTGTTCACGACACCGTATCTTCCGTTCCTACTCCAATGGGTGTAACAAAAACCGTTTCCGTTCCTGTAGAAGCAGCTTCTGCTCCTCTGGAAACAATCTCCGAACTGCCGGCAGAGGGTGTTCACAAGCTTACCAAAGTCGTGATTATTACACGTCAGAGCAAGCTGGAAGACTTCATGCATGCCATGAATGAAATTGGTGTAACAGGTATCACAATTACAAACGTTATGGGCTGCGGTGTTCAGAAGGGTGCAAGATCCTACTACCGTGGTGTTGAGATGGATATGAATCTGCTGCCTAAGATCAAGATCGAAATCGTTGTCAGCCTTGTTCCTGTTCAGAAAGTCATCGATACTGCAAAAGAAGTTCTTCATACCGGTCAGTATGGTGACGGTAAAGTCTTCGTTTACGATATTGAAAACGTTGTCAAGATCCGTACCGGCGAAGAAGGATTTATGGCATTACAGGATACACAGCCGCTTGAATAATCTATTCATCTGGTTTTTCTTAGAAAAGTATATATAACAAAAAAGAAACTCTGCAGAGAACACGACCGCTCCTGCAGAGTTTCTTTTTGTTTTCCTGCTTATTTTCCTTTTATTTCCGACTGCTGTTCTCCGGCTCCGCCATTCTCGGCAGATTCCAGTGATAATGGGCAGCAAGGTATCGTATCAGAATCACCACAGCCGAGGAAAGCACCATAGCCGTAACAGAATCCCAGATCCGATAAGTATATACACAGACCAGCGCACCTACAATGGAAGCGCAGGCGTATACATGGCGTACAAAAATATAGGGCGGAACACCTGCCATCACATCCCGGAGGAGGCCTCCTCCCACTCCTGTAATCGTTCCGAGAAACACCAGGAGAAAGGTGTGCTCCGGATATCCGTACCGGATTCCGGTATTCACTCCCACAACCGTAAAAATCCCAAGCCCCACAGAGTCCATCATCAGCATGATTTTATCGAATCTTACACGGAATTCTCCCTCCAGAAGTTCTTTTTTCCAATATAGGACCATAAAAACAATACAGGATGTGATCGTGGCAACAAGAGCATACACAGGATCTTTGAACACTGCCGGCGGCGTAATTCCCAGAATAATATCCCTGGTCATTCCTCCTCCAACCGCAGTCACAACTCCCAGCACTCCAACTCCGAAAATATCCATTTTCCGATCCACACCTGTCATGGCTCCCGAAGCCGCAAAAGCCACCGTTCCCAGCATTTCCATAGAGAACGTAATAATACTCTGAATATCCATTTCTATCCCCCAGCTGCTGCTCTCCCGTCCTTTGGGCAG
>CAMBYR010000076.1 GCA_945872375.1 uncultured Blautia sp.
TGGAGATCCGGGACGGAAAGGTTTATATTGACGGAAGCGAGACCCCTCTGAAGGACGATTTTATTCTGGGTACCCCGCAGGGAAATTTCGGCCCCTATGAGGTTCCGGAGGACTGCTATTTCATGCTCGGGGACAATCGCCAGAACTCCAAGGATTCCAGATACTGGAACAACAAATTTGTCCGGTTTGACCAGATCGTGGGCAAGGCTGTGATCCGATACTTCCCGTCCATCAAGCTTCTGACGAACGATGTGGAGAAGGAGTAGCGTATGGCGGCCTGGAGCAGCAGAGGCCTGCGCGGTTCCACCCTGGAAGAGCTGGTAAACAGGACCAATGAGCAATACCGGGAAAAGGAGCTGGCACTGATTCAGAAGATCCCTACTCCCATTACCCCGGTACGGATGGACAAGGAGAACCGCCACATTACTCTGGCTTATTTTGAACAGCGCAGTACGGTAGACTATATCGGAGCAGTGCAGGGGATCCCTGTCTGCTTCGATGCAAAGGAATGCAGTACCGATACCTTTCCTCTCAGCAATATTCATCCTCATCAGGTGGAGTTTATGAAGGCGTTTGAGAGACAGGGAGGCATTGCATTCTTTCTTTTATTTTTCAGCTCCGAGGATCTGTTTTATTATCTGCCGCTGCGGGATCTTCTCTGTTTCTGGAGCAGGATGGAACATGGAGGAAGAAAGAGCTTTCGCAGGGAAGAACTGGATGACGGATATTACCTGAAAGGAAAAAACGGATTTCTCATTCCCTATCTGGACGGGATTCAGAGGGATCTTGAAAATCGGGATTGACAAGCATCTCTGAATTCTATATAATATCACTTGATTTTGCGTAGTAGCATGTTAGCATGATAAAGTGTACGCCTGCGGAAAATAGAGAAGCAGGTGCTTATGGGTCTGCAGAAGCTGGATGAGGAGGAAAAAATATGCAGCGTATTTTTCATACCCCCGAAGGAGTGCGGGATATTTACAACGGAGAGTGTACCCAGAAGGGAAAGCTCCAGAAAAAGATCAGAAAGATTTTTCACAGCTATGGCTATGAGGATATAGAAACACCAACCTTTGAATATTTTGAAGTGTTCAGCAGAGAAGTCGGAACGGTTCCTTCCAGAGAATTATATAAGTTCTTTGACAGGGAAGGCAACACGCTTGTGCTTCGTCCGGACTTTACGCCTTCTGTGGCGCGGGCCTGTGCCGCCTATTTTTCACCGGATAAGGAAGTGGTGAGACTTTGCTATGCGGGAAATGCTTTTGTAAATAATTCGGCTTATCAGGGGCGGTTGAAAGAGACGACACAGATGGGCGTGGAGCGTTATGGGGATGAGTCTGCGGATGCGGATGCAGAGCTTCTTGCCATGACGGTGGAATGCCTGAAATCGGCAGGACTTGAGGAATTTCAGGTCAGCGTGGGGCAGGGCAGCTATTTTAAGGCGCTGGTGGAGGAAGCCGGGCTGGACGAGGATGCCAGAGAGAACCTGCGATCCCTGATTTCCGAAAAGAATTATTTCGGCGTGGAGGATCTTGTGAAAAAAGAACAGATCTCGCCGAAGCTTGCGGCTGTTCTGATGGAGCTGCCCCAGCTTTTTGGGTCGAGGGAGGTGCTGGAGCGTGCCAGAGAGCTGACTTCCAATCCGGAGGCTTTAAAGGCGGTTGCAAGATTGGAGGAAATCTACGAAATTCTGAAGCTTTACGGATGTGAAAAGTATATCAGCTTTGATTTCGGTATGGTCAGCAAGATCCGTTATTATACAGGAATTATTTTCCAGGCCTATACCTACGGTACCGGAGAGCCGCTGATCAGGGGCGGACGTTATGATAAACTGATGCAGCATTTCGGAAAACCGGCGCCTGCCACAGGTTTTGTCATTGTGGTGGACAGCCTTCTGACGGCTCTTTCCAGACAGAAGATCCGTATGGAGGAGACAGAGCCGACGGTCATGATCACCTATACCCGCGGGGAACGGGAACAGGCTATCCGGCAGGCGGCAGAGCTTCGGAAGGAAGGAAAGCATGTGGCACTGAAGCTTGAGGAGGATACAGAACAATGAGATATCTGACATTTGCCCTGACAAAGGGAAGACTTGCCAGCAAAACCCTGGATCTTTTAGAACAGGTGGGAATTACCTGTGAGGAAATGCGGGATAAAAATTCCAGAAAACTGATTTTTGTCAATGAAGAACTGAAACTGAAATTTTTCCTTGCAAAGGGTCCGGATGTTCCGACTTATGTGGAATATGGTGCGGCGGACATCGGTGTTGTGGGAAAAGACACGATCATGGAAGAGGGACGCAAGCTTTACGAGGTTATGGATCTGGGCTTTGGCGCATGCAGGATGTGTGTCTGCGGTCCGGAAAGTGCCCGTGAGCTGCTTCATAATAACCAGCTGATCCGTGTGGCTACCAAATATCCGAATATTGCAAAGGATTATTTCTATAATAAAAAGCATCAGACCGTGGAGATCATCAAGCTGAACGGCTCCATCGAACTGGCTCCTATTGTGGGCCTTTCCGAAGTGATCGTGGATATCGTGGAAACCGGCTCCACTCTTCGGGAAAACGGTCTTGTGGTTCTGGAGGAGGTTTGTCCTCTTTCTGCCAGAATGGTGGTGAATCAGGTCAGTATGAAGATGGAAGACGAGCGGATCCGGAAGCTGATCTCCATGCTTCGGAATGTTGTTTCAGAGGGTACTTCCCACTGATACATTGCTGATCTGCAGAATATTTTTTCGGAAGGGATGAAATTATGCGTAAAGTAACGCTTACAAAAGAAAGTACAAAGGGAATTCTGGAGAATCTGCTGAAAAGAAGCCCCAATCAGTATGGAACCTTTGAGGCTTCGGTAGCAGAGATTCTTGCCAGAGTGAAAAACGGCGGTGACGCGGAGCTGTTTGCCTGCACCAGAGAATTTGACAGGGCAGAGATCACGGCAGAGACCGTCAGAGTTACGGAGGCGGAGATTCAGGAGGCATATACACAGGTGGATGAAGCTCTCGTGGATGTGATCCGCAAGGCTCTGGTAAACATCAGAAGTTTTCATGAAAAACAGCGCCAGAATAGCTGGTTTACCAGCGAAACAAACGGTACCATGCTTGGACAGAAGATTACTCCTCTTGCCAGAGTGGGTGTCTATGTGCCGGGCGGAAAGGCGGTTTATCCGTCTTCGGTGCTGATGAATGTGGTTCCTGCAAAGGTTGCGGGCGTGGAGCAGATCGTCATGACCACTCCTCCGGGAAAGGATGGAAAGGTCAATCCGGCCACTCTGGTGGCAGCCAATGAGGCTGGTGTGGATGTGATCTACAAGGCAGGAGGCGCGCAGGCCATTGCCGCTCTCGCCTATGGTACGGAAAGCATTCCAAAGGTGGACAAGATCGTTGGCCCGGGTAATATTTTTGTGGCCCTTGCGAAGAAAGCGGTATACGGCCATGTCAGCATCGACTCCATCGCAGGTCCCAGTGAAATCCTGGTTCTGGCAGACGAAACCGCAAATCCCCGTTATGTGGCGGCGGATCTTTTGTCCCAGGCAGAGCATGATGAACTGGCGTCGGCCATTCTCATCACTACAAGCAGGGAGCTTGCCGATGCTGTGGACCTTGAGGTAAAGGGATTTACGGAAAAGCTTTCCAGAAAAGAGATCATAGAAAAATCGCTGGATAATTTCGGATACATTCTGATCGCGGAAACCATGGATGAGGCCATTGCCGCTGCCAATGAAATTGCTTCCGAGCATATGGAAATCGTCACGGCCAATCCTTTTGAAGTGATGATGAAGGTGAAAAATGCCGGTGCGATCTTTATCGGAGAGTACAGCTCTGAGCCTCTGGGGGATTATTTTGCCGGACCGAATCACATTCTTCCGACAAACGGAACAGCCAAATTCTTTTCACCGCTCTCCGTCGATGATTTTGTGAAGAAATCCAGTATCATCTATTATTCCAGAGAGGCATTGAAAAAGATTCATAAGGATATCGAGCAGTTTGCCGCTTCCGAGCAGCTTACGGCACATGCCAATTCCATTGCCGTTCGTTTTGAGGGCGAGGAGGAACAGGAGGAATCATGAAACGGGAAGCGACTGTGGAACGCAATACAAAAGAAACGGAAATCAAGCTGAAGCTGAACCTGGACGGAACCGGATATTCCGATATTGCGACAGGGGTAGGTTTTTTCGACCATATGCTGGATGGCTTTGCCAGACACGGTTTTTTTGATCTCTGTGTCCGGGTGCATGGCGATCTCGAGGTGGATGATCATCATACCATTGAAGATACGGGAATCGTTCTGGGTACTGCCATCAAAGAGGCAGCAGGGGATAAAAAGGGCATCCGCCGTTTTGGAAGCTGTATCCTGCCTATGGATGAATCTCTGGTGCTCTGTGCCGTGGATTTATCCGGACGCCCGTATTTTTCCTGGGATGCGGAATTTACCACGGATAAGATCGGAGATATGTCCACGGAGATGGTAAAGGAGTTTTTCTATGCGATTTCCTATACCTGCGGGATGAACCTTCATATAAAGGTTCTCTCCGGAGGAAATAATCATCATGTGGCGGAGGCAATGTTTAAAAGCTTTGCCAAGGCGCTGGATGAAGCGGTGTCTTTTGACCCGAGAATTACGGACGTGCTTTCTACAAAAGGCAGTCTTTGATAAGGAGAGAAAACATCATGTCAAATAAATTAATGATCCCCTGCCTTTATATGCAGAAGGGCAGGGCAGTAACCGGGTTTGGACAGCGGAATCTGTTTGAAGACGGAGATGTGGAGCGTCTGGCCGGATTTTACAGTGATAACGGCGCAGATGAGCTTCTGGTATTCGATTTTTCTTCCGGCGATCAGGAACATGAATCCGCCATCGGAAAGATCAGGGATATCTGCGCGGCGTCGGAAATTCCGGTGATCGCGGCCGGAAATATTAATCGCATGGAGGATGTCAAGAAGCTGATCTACGCCGGCTGTGCCAAAACAGTGCTGAATTTTTCCAAACAGGGAAATGTGGAGCTTCTGGAAGAGGTGTCCAAACGCTTCGGGAAAGATAAAATGATGGTCAGCATTTCTGACATTGATGAATTTACCGCAAACAGAGAACTGATTGAAACCTATGCAGGAGCTGTTCTGGCACTGGACAGTGTGCAGGATGCGATTGCGGCTGTTTCGTCTGTTCCGGTGATTCTTCATACAGATGAAAGCAGAAAGGAAGCGGTGCTTGATCTGATGGCATCTCCTTCGGTCAGCGGACTTTGCGGCTCCTATGTAAGTGCAGTGACTACGGAACTGCTGCCGTTTAAAGAGGAATGCCGCCGCCGTGGAATCGATGTCAATAATTATGAAAGCAGCATTGCATGGGAAGAGTTTAAGCTGAACAGCGACGGACTGATTCCGGTGGTGGTGCAGGATTATAAGACGGACGAAGTGCTGATGGTGGCATACATGAATGAAGAGGCATTCCACACCACACTGAAAAGCGGAAAAATGACATACTGGAGCAGAAGCCGAAAGGAGCTCTGGACAAAGGGGCTGACCTCCGGCCATGTGCAGTATGTGAAATCGCTGACGCTTGACTGCGACAACGATACCATTCTTGCAAAGGTGGCGCAGGTGGGCGCTGCGTGCCATACAGGAAACAGAACCTGTTTCTTTAAAACGCTGATGAAGAAGGAGTACGATGATACCAATCCTCTTCGTGTTTTCCAGGATGTGTATGATGTGATCCTGGATCGGAAGGAGCATCCGAAGGAAGGATCCTATACCAATTATCTGTTTGATAAAGGAATTGATAAGATCCTCAAAAAGGTTGGAGAAGAGTGCACGGAAATCGTCATTGCCGCAAAAAATCCGGATAAAGAAGAGATTAAGTATGAGATTTCCGATTTCCTCTATCATGTGATGGTACTGATGGCGGAAAAGGGTGTTACCTGGGAGGAAATCACCAGAGAGCTTGCAAGACGCTGATGACGTTCTTGAAAAGGACACGGGATGTATGAGTAAGAAAAAGAAATCCTACGGAAGAAAAAAGAAAAGAAGAAGTATCCTGAAAACAGTGGCAGGGTGGCTTCTGATGATTCTTGCGGTCTGCTGTCTGGGAGGGGCTGTGTTTGTGGGCTATCGGATGGTGCAGAAACAGCAGACGGAACGGGCGGCTCTGGAAGCGGCGAGGATCGCAGAGGAACAGGCCAGGAAAGAGGAAGAGGCGCGGCTTTTGCAGGAGGCTGAGCAGAAGGCGGCGGAAGAGGCTCAACAGAAAGCGGCGGCGGAAGCAGCAGCGGCTGTCCAGGTTCCGGAAACGGTGCAGGCTGGTGACATGGTTCTGAAGGGCGGCTACCAGGCGCAGTATGCGGCAGATATGGCAGCTCCGGCGGAAACAGATGTGGCAAGTACGATTTCTCTTCTGATGGATGTGAGTTCAAATACGATTTTAAATGGAAAAGATGTGGAGACCAGAATTTATCCTGCTTCCATGACGAAGATCCTTACGGTTCTGGTGGCGGCGGAGCATGTGACAAATCTGGATGATACGTTTACCATGACATCGGATATCACCGGATACTGCCTGACAAACGGCTGCAGCGCGGCCGGCTTTGTGGGCGGAGAAGTGATCCCGGTGCGTGACCTGTTTTACGGCACCATTCTTCCTTCGGGAGGAGAAGCGGCAGTGGGGCTTGCCACCTATGTGGCCGGTTCTCACGAAGCCTTTGTGGAGCTGATGAATGCGAAGCTCGCAGAACTGGGGCTTTCGGCCACCACCCATATGACAAACTGTGTGGGAATCTTTGATGAAAATCATTACAGTACGGCCCTGGATATTGCCATGATCCTGAAGGCGGCTGTGGAAAATGATTTCTGCAGAGAGGTGCTTTCAACGAAGGTATACACGACTGCGGTCACAGAGCAGAACCCTGAGGGCATTATTTTATCCAACTGGTTTCTGAGAAGAATCGAGGATAAAGACTGCGGCGGACAGGTGCTGTGTGCCAAGACAGGGTTTGTGGCCCAGTCCGGAGACTGTGCGGCAAGCTATGGGATTTCCGCGGCAGGGAAGCCCTATATCTGTGTGACGGTCAATACCTACAGCAGCTGGCGCTGCATTTACGATCATGTGGCCATGTATAAGCTGTATGCGCGATGATTCACGGGTGGGACATTTTATTTGGGACAAAGCGGACAAGTCCCCTTCGAAATTCCAAAGGAATTTCCTATGGAAAAATAAAAAGCCCCGGCCTTCAGGAAGAATCCTGAGGTCAGGGCTTTTGCTGTTCTCCTTTGTGTCAGCTGAAAAGTGCACCAAGTGCGCCGAATACGCCGGAGCTTCCCACCGCCATAATGATTCCGGCGAGAATAACACCAAGCATTACGGCAAGTACGCTGGATTTGAAATCCATATCAAGAAGGCTTGCGGCAAGAGTGCCGGTCCATGCGCCTGTTCCCGGAAGCGGGATTCCTACAAAGAGAAGCAGTGCAAGAAACAGTCCGCGTCCTGCCTTTGCCTGAAGCTTTCGGCCGCCTTTTTTTCCTTTTTCCAGACAGAAGCTGAAGAAGCCGCCGATGACCGGTTTGTCTGCACCCCAGATCAGAATTTTTCGGGCAAACAGAAAGATGATGGGAACCGGAAGCATGTTGCCGATGACGGCAATGATATAGGACGGGATCAGCGGAAGCCCAAAACCGACTGCGTAAACCATGGAACCGCGAAGCTCAATGAGCGGAACCATAGAGATCAGAAAAACGATCAGATAATGACTCATGAAATTTCTCCTTATTCCGGATCTGTTTTCCATGATTGATCGCATGTTTGATCAATAGAGAAGATAAACAGATCTGTTTTTGCTGAATCAATTTGAAACGAGTTTCATTATACATGAAAACCACCAGGATTCCTAGTGGTTTTTTCGCTTTTTTCTATTGCATATCGTCTATAATTGCCAGAATGTGTTTTCGTTTTTCTTCATCCATTGCCTGAAGCTTCTGTATGGCATCGATCATTTCCAAAGAGATACGCTTATCAGACTGAAAGAAATCTGCAGGAGTGATTTTTAAATATTCACAGATATAAAAGAAAACATTCATGGAGGGAAGCATTTTCTGGTTTTCAATACGATTAATGTAGGATTCGCTCTGACCAATGGACAGACTCATTTCTCTTGCGGATACATTCTTTTCGATTCGCAGATCCGTCAGACGCTGACGGAATTCGTCTTCAAACATGATACCACCTCCATACAGAATAATTTTGAACTTTTGGGCTTGTAACTGTGAAGGGACTGAACAGTTACAGTATTTGACTTATTGTAATATACATGCTTTAGAAAACTGCGTATTTAAAGTATCAATTCTTATTGACAATATGGATTTATAATATATATAATTGAAAAAGACAGAGATTATGTGTATTAGATGCACGAATGGATGTATTTTGTAAAAAAGGAATTGATTGACTCCGGGAGTGGTTTTCATGTCGATGCGTTTTTTTCTGATTATTGTATGTTTTGCGGCATTGCTCTGCGAAAAGGAGGCAATGGCTTCCGGCGCAG
>CAMBYR010000077.1 GCA_945872375.1 uncultured Blautia sp.
GTAAGTCCTGACACGGGCGATTCCTCCTGAAAACAATCTGCAAAATGGCTTTTTACATCCTTAAATCATAACATTTTGTTACAAATTAATTAATATTTTAACATACTTATTCCATCCTGTCCAGACGAAGAAGCTGAAGCTTTGTTTTCACGCCCATTTTTTTGTAAATTCTGGAAAACAGATTTTTCACCGTGGAGATCTGAATTCCAAGGGCCTCTGCAATCTCGCTGTTTTCCATCCCCCGCCGTGCCATCTGATATACCTCTTCTTCTCTCGGAGACAGAGCCGCTCCTGCCCGGTCTCCCGGTCCGGCTGCAGACGCCAGATTCTCCGACATTTCATGGATCCGGTCAAAAGCTTTTCGATAGCGTTTTCCCGGAAGTACTGCAAGAATCTCCCGGAGTCCTCGGAAATTTTCTGCAAACGGAAGAAAAACCCCATCGGCCTCGGCAGCTCCCAGCGCTTTTTTCAGACAGTCCGCCGCCCGGATCTGATTCCCGAGCGCATATTCTGCCTGTGCCAGATAAATGTTTCCGTATATCAGCAGCAAAAGGTAGGACTCCTCCTCCGCGATTGCCAGAAGGCACCGGGCAGCGCCGATCAGCTGCAAATATTCTCTTCTGCTCAAAAGATATTTTGCATGCATACTCCAGGCAAATGGGTAGACTGTTGGCGTTACATAATTTCCCACACATTCCCCTCTTCTGATCCAGCGCGGCAGTTCCATTTCATTTCCTGTCAGAACAAAATAAAAAGCACAGATCAGTTCCGCCGTATTTCTGCAGAAATTATCCGGCGGATTTTTCATTCGTTCCTTCATCAGGCGAATGATCTCCATGGCATTCTTTTTATTTCCGGTCATGAGAAAGATACGCATCTGGATAAACTGCCCGTAATATTCCAGGTTCTCCTGCGGCTCCTGTTTGCTTTTCAGCATTCCAAAACGGAGGTAATACTCAGATTCCTGGAAATTTCCGCGGAAAAGCTCTGTTTCCGCCCGGAAAAGCTCCGGAAGCCCATAGCTGTGCCGGTCCGTCAGGCAATAATATACCGTCATCTGACGTTCAATATTATTTTCCACATCGCTGAGAGTCCCTTTTTTCTTCCATACCAGATAAAGCAGGGAAGGGGAGCCTATGAGGATATTATTATGCTTTCCAATCATAGAAGTAGGCTTCTGAAGCCACTGCCATGCTTCGCGGTACTTTTCCATCATCCTGTCGCCGTCATCAACGTACTGTATCGCCTCCATCACCGCCAGTTCCCCGTGAAGCTCCCGATATTCTTCCAGCGGAAGCCCCTGTTCCTGAGCAAGACCCGACAGATCCTTACAAATCTCATAAAGATCCTGTTTTCCTCCTGTCATCAGCGTAATTCCGGCAAAAGACAGGTAGGTTTTCCAACAGCTTATTTTTATTTCCGGAGAAATAAATTTCAGAGCCCCCCTGAGCTCCTGTGCTGTTTTATGATCCAGAGTTTCAGCCAGATCAAATCCATTCACGGGAAGCTGAAAAATCCGTTCCGGCTGTTCCGCCAGATAATAAAAATGTACGGCAATTCTCCATTTTTTGTCAAGGACTGCACATTTCGCAGCCATCAGATACCGTTCTTTTTTCTGTGTTTCTGTAAGGATGGAAAATTCCTTTTCCAGAAAATCCTGAAACGCCGGAAAAAACTTCCTTTCCCCCTGATGATCCCCCATCTTAAGAAAAGCTGCATGAGACCACAAAAAGTTCTCCATTTCCTCTGCGGGAATATCTGCAAGAATACAGCAGGCTCTTAAAGAGAAGTTTTCCAGCAGAGAAACCGAAAGAAATATATTTTTAATTTCAGGAGAAAGATCCTTCCAGAGCTTGTTGCGGATCAGACCAAATAATTCCCAGGAAGAAACAGAACCTGTCTGAATCATTTCCGCGGCCATAAGATAAAGTGCCTGAATCCATCCATTTGTCAGATGATAAAGTTCACTGATCTTTGTAAGGGGGAACGGATCCCCAACCGCATTCATATATTTTCCCGTTTCCTCCTCCGTAAATGCAAAGCACTCCGGCCCAAGCAGGCATATTCTGTGGTCAGGACTCAGTTTTCCTCTGTCCAGACAGGAAGTAACTGCAGCGATGTGAAGCTGCGGGCAGTCATGTGCAGACAGTTTCTGTAAGAGAACTTCCTGCTCTTTCAGCTCCCATTTCTCCATACTCTCCAGGATCAGACAGGTTTCCCCAAAGGTTTCCGGCACCCGTCCCTGTTCCAGAAGTTTCAGAATTTCCTTTTCTTCTTCCCCGAGCTCCTGAGCAAAGTCCAGTATGTGGATTTTCACTCCATCCATAAGCTTGGATCTCAGAAAACGTTTTAGTGCAAGACTTTTTCCAAAGCCGGAAGGCGCCGCCAGTATAGTCAGCGGATACATATTAATAAAAGACAGGCGTTTCTGTATTCTGTCCGGAAAATATAGTGCTGCCGGATTTTTCTTTTTTCCTTTTGGCATGCTCGGTCCTCCTTTGGTTATAATATGAAATGCATATCAGACATGGCTTTAAATCTGTACTATTTTTATTATATTTTAACTGTTCATAATTTCAAGATATTCTTTTATCTTTTTTCTCCGCAAAATTTGGAGTTTTTTTCTACAAAATCGAAAAATGTGACTAAAGTCTACAGACAAACTCACCTTATTTTTTTATAATATCGACGGATGCTGAATCCGGCAAGGGATCAGCACCGTCTATCAATTCGATTCATGCGATATTGATAGAACCTCCATAAAGCGGGGACAGAAGCTGCAAAAGGCTGCTTCTGACCCTGCTTTGTTCGTTTTACCCCTTTTTTATAAAAAATAAAAGCCGCATACCGACGAATATTCAGTACACAGCTCTTATAACAATGAAAAAAACAGAATATTTTATTCTGCCGCGGCAAGAAAGGGCGTAATCTTCTCCATGATTCTTCGATCATCAGAATCATAGCGCAGCACCTGTGGTTTTGTAAGATCGAGGCCAAAAACGCCAATCACAGATTTTGCATCCACCACCCGGTTTCCAAGCCCCAGGTCAAAGTTCATATCAATTTTATCAATAATATTAATAAAGTTTCTCACCTGTTCCACATCATTGAATTTCACCAACACCTGCTGCATCAATAACACCGTCCTTTCTATCGTTTTTTATGAAATCAGCCATAAAAAAGTGTGGTATCGTTTTCACCTTTTTCATGCTACCCATTATATACTGCTCTTTTACCATTGTAAATTGCTAAAATAACCTTTTTTTTGTCTTTTTTTTGTATATACTGTCAAAATTATACCATCCGATACGGGAAAGGTTTCTTTTTTATCGTCAAAATGACTTTTTTTAATCTGGCGGAGGAATTTCTCCGGATGGATCATTTGTCCGTTTCTTTCCCATCCGTCGGGGTGGATGAAGCCATCTTATTCTTACTGTTTTTTCGTTCTCTCGGAGGACGTCCTACATGTTTTTTATACAGCCGGTAGAAGTTGGAAATATTATGGAACCCGCATTCCATCGCAATTTCCGTGACACTTCTGTCCGAATCACGCAGAAGCTCTCTGGCGTGAAACACTCTCAGCCTGGTCACATAGTCACTGAAGCTGAAGCCCGTCACCTTTCGAAAATAGGAAGAAAAATAGTTGGAGCTCATAAATGCAGCTCCGGCAGCATCCTCCAGCGCAATTTTTTCACAGTAATGAGCATCGATATAGGCCAGGGCCTGTTCCAGACGTTTCATAGCATTTTTCTTTTCCCGAAGCATTTCTTCTGATTTGCTTCCGTCCTGATAAGTCCGGATCAGCATGGTAAGGATCCTGAGAACATTTGCCTTGATCATCAGACGGTATCCTTCCTTCTGTTCCTCCCATTCTCTGCTGATTTCCCGGATCCCCTTGCGAATCTCATGGCTCACCGCCTCCTCGCTGCCGATTCGATTTTTGAAATTGCTTCCCCGTTCCACAAATGGTTTCAGGTAATCATAATCAAAGAGCTGGGTTCTGTCTGCAATAAATTCGGGAGCAAAGATCATGACCATAAGCTGCATGTCATTTTCCAGAAGGCTCCAGCCATGTGGCTCCACGTTATTGAAGATAATGATATCTCCCTCTGTCATTTCGTATTCCTGCCCATTGGCAAAATATCGTCCCCGGCCTCTTTTTACATAAGTAATTTCAAAATAGCTGTGCCAGTGAAAGGTATCCTGCTGGCTGTTTTCATGATTTAAGATTACTTCCGATATCTGAAAAGGGAAATCCCGGTCCAGCGGAATGTTGTCACGTACCAGTCTCATACTAATTTATATATTCCTTTCTAATCATACACTTACTATCCGGCGAAACTCTTTCTTTGTCAAGTCTTTTTATTCTTGTTTTCCGCACTCTGCCGTGCTAAAATAGAGTTGTTTTCGTACCCCAGAGGCGAAACAAATCCCTTTGTTACATCTTACATCAGAATAGAAAGAAGGAAATACATCATGCAATTTTCCAAGCGTTTAGACCTGTTCGGAAGCGAGATCTTTGCTGCGCTGAACGACAGGCGTCTGGAACTGGAGGCCCAGGGAAAGAAAATATATAACATGAGCGTCGGAACTCCGGACTACCCTACACCGGAACATATCAAGAAAGCACTGGCAGAAGCGGCCATGGACGATGCAAACTGGCGCTACAGCCTTCGTGATCTTCCGGAGCTTCTGGAAGCTGTCTGCGATTACTATCAGCACCGTTTTCAGGTGACCATCACTCCGGATATGGTCATGTCCGTATATGGAAGTCAGGAAGGAATGGGGCATCTCGGCATGGCGCTCTGTGATGAAGGAGATCTGGTTCTCCTGCCGGATCCCTGCTATCCGGTATTTGCCGCAGGAAGCCTTCTGGGCGGTGCCACGCCATGGTATTATCCGCTTACCTCGGAACACGATTTTCTTCCCTGTGTAGCAGATATTCCGGAAGAGATTGCCCGAAAAGCAAAATACATGCTGGTATCTCTCCCCTCCAATCCGGTAGGAAGCATTGCATCCCCCGGTCTTTATGAGGAAATCGTTGCTTTCGCTCAAAAATACGATATTTTAATCATCCACGACAATGCCTACAGTGATATCATCTTCGACGGAGCTTACGGCGGAAGCTTTTTATCTACTCCCGGTGCCAGCGAAATCGGCGTGGAATTTTTCAGTCTTTCCAAATCCTTCAACGTAACAGGTGCCAGAATCAGCTTCCTCATCGGACGTCCCGATGTGATCGCCGCACTGAAAAAGCTTCGCAGCCAGATTGACTTCGGTATGTTCCTTCCCATTCAGAAAGCAGCCATCGCCGCATTAAAGGGACCGCTGGACAGTGTAAAACAGCAGTGTATCGATTATCAGGCCAGAAGAGATGCCCTTTCCGAAGGTCTGGAAAGCCTGGGCTGGGAACGTCCCAACGGAAAAGGAACCATGTTTGTCTGGGCAAAAATCCCGGAAGGGAAAGGCGACAGTATGAGTTTTTGTATGGAGCTGATGGAAAAGGCCGGCGTCATCGTTACCCCTGGATCCAGCTTTGGTCCTCATGGGGAGGGTTACGTACGTTTTGCCCTTGTTCTTCCTCCGGAAAAGATTCGTGAAGTGATCGAAGCCATCCGCACCAGCGGAATCTGAATCAGTCAAAAAGGAGCCGGTGTACTTTGATACATCGACTCCTCTTTTTCTTGTTTTCCTTTTTTCTATCTCTATTTTATCTGTCTTCCAGAGAAATAAAATCCGTGTGGCGGCCCACATATTTATAAGCGGGACGAATGATCTTGCTTGCATTCATCAGCTCTTCCAGGCGGTGAGCACTCCATCCCGGAATACGTGCGATAGCAAAGATCGGGGTGAACAGTTCTTTTGGAATGCCAAGCATGGTATATACAAAGCCGCTGTAAAAGTCGACGTTTGCACAGACATTTTTGAACATCTTTCTCTGCTCCATGATCAGTCTTCCTGCCAGACGTTCCACCAGTTCGTACAGCGCAAATTCGCTGTTCAGTCCCTTTTCCTCGGCAAGCTGTTTTGCAAATTTTTTCAGGATCACTTCACGTGGATCGGAAAGGGTATAAACGGCATGTCCCATACCATAGATCAGACCGGAATGGTCGAATACCTCTTTATTTAAGATTCTGCGGAGATAGTTCTCCACTTCCTCTTCATTGGTCCAGTCTTCCACATTTGCCATAATATCTTCAAACATATCCTGTACCTTCAGGTTTGCACCGCCGTGGCGGGGACCCTTCAGGGAACCGATGGAGGCAGCTACGGAAGAATAAGTATCTGTACCGGAGGAAGTCACTACATGTGTTGTAAAAGTAGAGTTATTTCCGCCGCCATGCTCTGCGTGAAGGATCAGCGCAATATCCAGTACCTTTGCTTCCAGCTCCGTATACTTTCCGTCCGGACGAAGCATCAGCAGAATATTTTCTGCCAGGGAAAGACCTTTTTCCGGGTTTCGAATAAACAGCATCTCGTCTTTTCGGAAATGACGGTAAGAATGGTAGGAATAAACAGCGATCAGCGGAAGCTTGGCGATCAGTTCCAGACTCTGGCGAAGCACATTTCCTGCAGAAATATCTTCCGGCTGGGAGTCATAGGTGTACAGAGTCAGGATGCATCGCTGCATGGAATTCATGATATTGGAATTCGACGCCTTCATGACCACGTCACGAACAAACCGGCCGCTTAAGGTCTCAAGCTCAAACATCACATCCACAAATTTCTTCAGCTCCTCCTCATTGGGAAGCCGTCCAAACAGCAGAAGGTATACCGTTTCCTCAAATCCGAATTTTCGTCCTTTCAGTCCGCTTACCAGGTCATAAATATTATACCCCTGATAGTAAAGGCTTCCTTCTGCAGGAATTTTACGTCCATTGATCAGATTGTACGCTGTCACATCCGACACCTCGGTCAGACCGGTAAGCACGCCTTTTCCGGCGGAGTCACGAAGACCGCGTTTTACGTCATATTCGATATACAGGTTGGGATCAATCCTGTGGCTGTTCAGAAGCTCGTTTTCCAGTTCCAGAATCCGATGCTTCAGTTCTCCCATTTCGTCAAGATTCAGCATTTCATTCTCAACCATAAATTCTCCTCCTCTTTATCAGGCCTGTAAACAGGCAGTATTTCATTGCAGTCAGTACACCAGTACCCCATAATCAGAAAAAAACACCTATTGCGATACATCTTCGTAATCGGTGTTGGAATACTCTTATTTATTGGTGATGTCTGCGCCCGCAGACATCACCGTTTCCTATCAATACATCTGCTCTTATAATACTTTAATATATTACACGAATAAAGTAATAATTGCAATCCTTTTTTTATTTTTTTTCCGGCCGGAACGGATTTATGGAGCATCCGATCCCCAGCGCACCTGCACCTGTGTGGCAGCAGACTCCCAACGGAAGATCGTCACACATCACAGAATGCCCCGGAAAAGCTTCTTCTATTTCCATGACCCACTTTTTCGTTTCTTCTTTCGAAGCAGAAGACGCCGCCATCAGAGAGACTTCTCCCCTCTGCCACGCATCGTGAAATCTGGTCTCCAGATCATTTTTCAGCGCCTCGATCATGATCTTTTTGGCTTTCAGAAAACCGCGGCATTTTTTATAGCTGTCCAGTTTTCCCACAGCAAGCTGAAGTACCGGCTTGATGTGAAGAACACTTCCCACCGCCGCTGCTGCCGGTGTGATCCGGCCGCCTTTTTTCAGATATTCCAGTGTATCCACACCGATATAGATCGACATCTGCTCTCTGGCGTTTTCCAGAATCTCCCGGATCTCAGAGGCTTCATATCCTTCACGGATCAGATCCAGTGCATCCAGAACCAGTCTGTGAAGCGGAGTGGCGATCCTGCCATGATCCACCACAAACACTCTTCCTTCATAGGGCTCCTCGGATGCCAGAGCCGCTGCCGTCATACAGGAACCGCTGAGCCCGCTGCTGAGCGGCAGGTACAGGATCTGTTCGTTTTCCTTCAGTACATCGTCCCACAAATTCATCACATCCGCAGGAGACGGCTGCGAAGTGGACACCTGTGCTCCTGCTGCCAGTTTTTCAAAAAACTCTTCTCTGGAAAGCGTGATTCCTTCATAATAAGGCTTCTCATCAATATAAAACGGCATGGGAAGCACATGGATCCCAAGCTTTTCCGCTTCTTCTGCTGAAATACTGCTGCAGCTGTCTGTAACAATTCCAATTTTATTCATAAATTCCCTTCTGTTCATTCCACGGATTTTTCCATGGATTCAACTTATTCTTCAACCATATTATCTGTGAACAGTAACTCTGTAGTTATCTTCTATCATACCTTTTCCAGGCTCAATTGACAACAAAAAATTTACTTTTCTTTACGACATTCCAGCGGCGCACGAAACTATCTTCCCCAAACATCCCTGTATATATTTCGTTTTTCTTGTCGTTTTTTCAGAATAATTTGA
>CAMBYR010000078.1 GCA_945872375.1 uncultured Blautia sp.
TAGATCCTCGGTCCATCGGATACATGATTACCGTTTTTATCAGCATAGCCGTAGACTCCATATATAAAGAAGAATTTCAGACTTTCGTCAAAGAATGTCCCAATGTACTGGAATGCCACGGTATTACCGGAAATTATTTTGCTCTATTAAAGGTGATTTTTCCAAATACCATGGATCTGGACAACTTCCTGAATCGAATTCAGAAATATGGCGAAACCAGTACCAACATTGTACTTTCCACCTACAAAGACTCTTCTTCTGTTTCCGCAGGCAAACCAGAGCTTTTTCTTCCAAAAAAATAATGGGATCTGTGCCGTATATCGGCCAGATCCCATTATTCCATATACGTAACTGTTCAGTGTCTTCACAGTGATTCCTCCTGAATAGTTACCATCTTTTTACAAATGTTTTCAGACGCCCTTCGCCAGAACCGTCGTGATTCTCTGCGGTCTGCTGCTTCTTACAATAAAGCCAATCTCTGTCGTACCATTCGGACTGATGACTCTGTTCCACTCATAGGGCCTGATCGTAAGCGTTTTGTCCACACGTTTCATTCTGCCGCACCATTTATCAGAGACAACATATGACTGTTTCAGCTTCACAATGATTTTCCAGTTATTCACCGTACCGGCACCTTTGTTTTTGAGGACGAGCTTATACTGACTGTAATACTTTCCGCCGCTTTTCCATACCGCAACCTTCTTCGGAGAAACCTTTACCACTTTCTTTTCTGAGGTACTGCTTCCGCTTCCGGATGTGCTTCCTGTGGTGCTGCTTCCGGATGTGCTTCCTGTGGTGCCGCTCCCGGACGTACTTCCGCCGGATGGTGTATTTCCTGTGAGTGCCTTCCCTGTATAGGCCTGTATCAGCCAGCTTCCTGATGCAGTCAGATCGGATGCCGTCCATCCGCCTGTTGTTTTACAGGAAGATTTCAGCAGCGCACAGGTTTCATTTTTATTCGAAAGATTCCAGCAGACTCTCCCGATTCCATACTGATTCAGAAGCGTTATCCAGCGATTTCCCTCTGCGGTATCCACCGTTCCATTTCCGGACGCCTCACTGATACCGAATTCCGTCACAACAACCGGAAGACCCTTTTTTACCGCATTTTCCAGTTTGTTTCGCATGTCGGATTTATGGGTTGCCGCATAAAAATGGAATGCATAGGCAATATTGCCATATCCGGTAATCGGATCTGCCAGCGCCTTGTCAACATCCTGAGACCAGGTGGGCGTACCAACGATAATAATGGCATTGGAATTAACACCCCGAATGGCAGGGATAACCGTACCGGCATAGCTTTTAATATTTTTCCAGGATCCTCCGCTTCCATTCGGTTCATTGCAAATTTCATACATCACGTTTCCGTAACCGGCATATTTTTTTGCCGTTTCCTGAAAGAAACGATTTGCCTGAGCCTGATACGTAAGCGGATTTCCATCACTTAAAATATGCCAGTCTATGATCACATACATTCCCAGATCCGTGGCATAGGACACACCCTGGTCGATCAGCTTTTTCAGATTCTCCTGACTGCCGCCGGTACAATATCCTCCATATTCCGCCGTATACATGGCCAGACGTATGGTATTGACGCCCCAGTTGTCCCGAAGCGTCTGAAAAGCCTGTTTATTCACATATTCCGGATACCAGGACAGGCCATGGGTCGATACGCCTTTTATCACAAAGGCCTCCCCCTTTGCATTTACGACCTTCCCCTTGCTGACGGACAGTCTACCGTTTGCTTCATAGGGTGTTGCAGCCTTTGCACTCTGATACATGCCCAGTATTCCCATCAGGATAAGAAACACAAAAAGCAGCATTCTTCTCTTTTTTCTCATAGTTTTGGCCTCCTCCAACAAACAATATCACAACTGAGGATAAATCTCCTCATAAATTGCTTCCATCAATTCTTCCCCTTTTCTGCATTCTGCCACGATCGACACTACCGCCTGCCGGTCCGGAAATACAATGGATAACTGAGAATACTTTCCATCTGCTCTGTATGAATGATATTTTCCCGTCCAGAACAGATAACCATATGGTGCATCTGTCTGCTGCCTGCTGCATTCTTCGATCCATTCCGGAGAAAGAAGCTGCCTGCCGTTCCATTCTCCCTTCTGAAGACAGAAGAGGCCAAACTTATGGAGTTCTGACAATGTAAGAAACAAACCGCCTGCCCCAAAGGTGTTTCCAAGGGGATCTGTTTCCCAGACAGGTCTCCTGATTCCAAGGTGTGAAAACAGTCTGGGTGTCAGATAAGATACAAGGTCGCAGCCGGACCTTCTCTGTACAAGAATCCCTGCCAGATACGGCCCGACGTTATTGTAAACGAAATGCGTCCCCGGTTCATAAACAAAAGGAATTGCCAATGCCATCTTCACCCAGTCATCTTCTTGATAAAGGGGACGCTGTGCCCCCATGAGACTGGCTTTTTCCTGTCCGAGACACATGGTCAGAAGATCCCTCACCACGGCTTTCTTCAGATTTTCCCCCACCTCTCCGGGAAGATCCTCTGAAAAAGCATCTGTCAGTTTTTCATCCAGGGAAATCAATCCTTCCTGTACAGCAAATCCAACCGCACAGGCTGTAAAGCTTTTGGAAGCAGAATAAATATTTCTCCTGCACTCTTCGTCACACTGCCATTGCGCGATCTGTTCTCCATTTTGTGTGATCTTCAGCCCCAGAACACCCAGCGCTTCCGCTTTTTTCACAAATTTCGTAAGGTCTGTTTTTTTCTCTGTACGCATACGTTCCCGTCCTCTCCCGTCAAATAAACCGCTCTTCCATGATACTTCGATGATATCATGTTCCTTTATTGATGGCAAGCATTTCAACGTCCCGGCATGCCCCTTACTCCGTTCTCAGCAACATGCTCCACGATGCACAGAAATTATGCAATATGACTGGCCTCCTTTGCTGCCTTGAGTGCATCCGCCAGCTCATTTCTGCTCTGTTCAATCTCTGCCGTATATATAATGCCAGAATGAGAAATAAACAAAGAAGCCCTGCTGTCATTTTATCGATCAACTGTGTGATATGTCGTTTATAAATATCCATATTTTACTTTCCCTTCTATATAGCAGACTTCAAAGCTTTGTTCTCATTCCAATAAGCAGCATCTCCCTTTGCTTTTCTAAATCCACTTTTTCAGTATTTTGGCAAGTGTGTTCAGATCAAGGGGCTTTGCAATATGCTCATTCATCCCTGCTGTCTTTGCCGCATGAACATCCTCCGCAAATGCATTTGCTGTCATGGCGATGATGGGAACCTGCCTGCAGTAATCCCGATCCATGGCACGAATCGCTCTTGCAGCATCATATCCGTTCATCTTCGGCATCTGAATGTCCATGAAAACCATGTCATAGTATCCATCCTCACACTCGGCCATTTTGTCAACGGCTTCCACTCCATCCGCCACATGCTCCACCGTCAGTCCGGTCATTTTCAGGATCTCCGCGGCAATCTCCGCATTCAGCTCATTATCTTCTGCCAGGAGGACACGGCTTCCCTTGAGATCTATTGTTTCCAGTGCAACAAAAGGAGCTTCCTGTTCTTCAGGATCATCACTGCCCACCAGAGAGCTGAAGGTTTTTACAAGCCTGGAGCGGAACAGCGGTTTGCTGATAAATGCATTGGCACCGGCTGTGCGGGCTTCCTGCTCAATGTCTGACCAGTCATAAGCAGAGATGATGATGATTGGCACATCCTTTCCCACTGCCTGCCGGATGGCCCGTGTAGTTGCTATGCCATCCATATCCGGCATCTTCCAGTCGATGATGCAGGCAAAATAATCCGCATTCATCTGATGACGGGCCGCAACCTTTTCCACCGTCTCCTTTCCGCAGGAAACTCCCTCAGCTTTCATCCCGAGATCATTCAGCATTCCGCAGCACGATTCCAGACTGAGTTCATCATCATCAGCCACCAGCACATCCAGATCTACAAATCTGTCATACCGGACTTCTTCCGTATCCTGAAGCTTCAGATATATGGTAACGGTAAAACGCGAGCCCACTCCCAGCCTGCTCTCCACTTTGATATCTCCGCCCATCATGCGGACGATATTCCGGCTGATTGCCATCCCAAGCCCTGTTCCCTGGACCTTATTGACATGGTTGTCATCGTTTGATCTGGTAAACGGCTCAAAAATCTGCTCCAGAAATTCTTCGCTCATACCGATGCCGTTGTCTTCAAAAACAACCTCAAAGCATCCGACCTTCGGATGAAAAGACGATTTTTCCGAAATAGAGAGCTTAATTTTTCCGCCATCCGGAGTGTACTTCACCGCATTTCCCATCAGGTTTGTAAAGACCTTCTGGATGCGCAGGCTGTCCCCCACCACCGCCTCATGCGTCACACCGGAGATATTCACGGAAAGCTCATGATGGTGCTCTGCAATCTGGGCGTTTGTCATAGTAAGCAGATTATCAATTAAATCTGAGAAATTGAATTCTTCTTCAAGCAAATCGACCTTGCCCGATTCAATTTTGCTCATATCCAGGACTTCATTGATGAGACTCAGAAGATGCTTGCTTGCCTGGGTGGTCTTCTTCAGACAATCCTGCACCCGTTCTTTGTCATCAATATGCGCAGCGGCAATGGCTGTCATGCCGATGATACCGTTCATCGGCGTACGAATATCATGCGACATATTAGACAGGAAATCTGTTTTTGCCCTGTTTGCAGCTTCCGCAGCATCAAATGCGGCCTGCAAAGCCATTTCCTGCTGGCGTTCCTTCTTGATCAGATCGTCCACATTCCGTGTTCCTACTACCGCTGCCAGGCCGCCTTCCTTCTCATGGACAAAGGATACTCTTGCCTGAAGATAAATGTTTCCATGATTTGTAAGCTTTTCGTAGGTAAACGAATAATCCTTTCCGTCCTCTTTTATATGTTCCAGAGACAGCTTCTCAAGAAATTCACTGCGGCTGGCATCCGACACCAGTTCTTCAGAATAACCCCATATGACCTTTGACCAGCAGTTATCATGTTTTCGAATATACTCCTCGATCGCCCGTCCATCCTCTTCCTCCGAACGGTAAACCGTAACCTTATCCGTATTCGGATTTACAAGAAGAACAGAATAATATTCCGAACCAAGACCTTCAATGATTTCACGCTGCAGCTCCATTTCTCTTGTCTGCTTCAGCTGGCGGCGTGCTTCCTCGTCCACATCCCGCATACCCAGAATGAAGGTGACCGCTCCGCTGCTGTCCACGATTTTCACCGTGTTCATTTCGAAGTAGGAAATCACACCGTTCATGATCCTTCGGTATCCAAGCTTGTACAATCCCACCTCCGGAACCTTTTCCATCAGGACAGAAAGCCCTGTAGACATCCGGATCCTGTCTCGGTCTTCCGGGACAACAAAGATATCAATATATTTAGAAAGAACTGCCTCATAATCCGGGTTCTCAAGAAGCTTCTTCAAAAACTCAGGATCCATCCCGATTCCATCCGTACGATAAAGGCTCATTTTCCCGGTCTGCGCGTCTATTTTGAACAGGCTGCAGTACTCATTGCTCAGCGCGCCGATAATGCGGAGCTGTTCTTCCTGAATCGATCTGTTTTTGCGTTCTTCCTCAACGATTGTATCAACACAGCGAAAGCCCAGGATGATCTGGCTTTCCGTATTATGCCGCGAATAAAAACGGATAAAGGAGGCCTGGTAATAATGAATGCCTGTTTCGCCATCTGTCACACGATAGCTGCATGAATACTCATCGCCTTTCTCAAGCGCACGTTTCACTTTATCAATCGAGATGGCTGCATAAAGAGCAGCTTTGTCCTCCTCCAGCACGTATTTTGAAATATAGTAATCCCAGGTATCACGATAGGAGCGGCGGATGATTCTCTGATCTTCTGCAATAATAGTTCCTTTTCGCTTAATGGTCACAGCAGTATCATCAGCAAGATCAAGCAATACAACATCGGGATAATCTCTGCTCAGTGCACCCGCAATCTCCATCTCATCCCGGATCATTTTCACGGTTTCCAGTTCTTTTACTTTGGTATCGTGGATAGACTTCGTTGTGAAAATGACATGTGCAAGGCGTCCATCTGCGTCTCGGTCGCCCTCAATAAACGAGCACTCTCTCCAGGTCATACCAGTCTCCTTATTAGCAAAAATAGTGCTCTGATACTGCCTGGACACGATCCGGGTATGGTCCATCCGTTCATTCAGCGTGGAGAGACTCAAAAATGCAAGCAGCTCCTCCTCGTATTCAGGTGCTGCCATGTGCCGGCAGAAATAGTTCAGGCGGTCCTGGGCATCGCCTGACGCGCCGATGTGTGTATGGACATCTGCCACGGAGGAAAGCTCGATAAATGTTCCTGCGGACAGATCGATATAATACATGGATGTATAGATTTCACCCAGAGACTGAATGATCCGGATCCGATCCACCAGTGCCTTGTTGGTCTCCTCCAGTTTTTCGTGCATCATACGCTCGGTTGCAATCTCGCTGTAGCAGGTGGAGGCAGCGACGGACAGCAGAAGAAGATCGCCGGTACTTCTGCGGGGATTGTCCACACCGAGGAAACCGACCACCTCACCGCTCACCATAATAGGAGCCGCCATAAGGCTTTCGATCCCCTGGGGTTCCAGAATATCATAGGTCTTTGTACCGGGATGATAGTCCTCCGACAGGGAAGAAATATAAAATTCCCCCTGCTCCTCAAATGCCTCAAACCAGCATTCCAGTCCATCAGCCGAAATATTCTGAAGGTTTTCAATCTCTGGAGAGACTCCTTCGCGACACCACTCATAAGTATTATTGAATACCTTCCGATCCCGATCCATCTCAAAAATATAGGCACGGTCCGCTTCATAATATCCTCCGATATCCTGAAGGATCCTGTTCAGCGTCTGCTCATCTTTCGCCTTATCCAGATAATCTCGCAGAAATTGTTTTACCGCCTGTTCCTGACAGGTCTGTTTTTGTTTCATATCGTTCATTTTACACCTCTGGGATACTGACAATTACGTAATGTTTCCTGTTTCCATCGTTCTTTCAGAATCTCCGTCATAGCTGATATAACTTCAGCTCCTTCTCCTTAAGCCGCACAACAGTTGATGGATAAAATATACCAATTTTAATATATCATACGTCCGCCAAAAATCAATATCGGAGCCGCAGATATTTATCCAGAACAAAAAAGGCATTATCTGTTCACAGGCATAAAATATTTGTTATACATAATCAATATCTAAAAACACATTAGAAGAAGTAAAGTCCTACTCCTTCGCATATTTTCTTTTATAAATATATCAATTATATGGATTTATTAAAATGAATAAATGCCGGTTTTCCCGGCATCTATCTTAAGCCCTTTCGGTTCGTATTTATGAATTATATGTATTTCTGTAATGTGGTCTGACCACAATGTTGGTGCAATATTTCCAGCACTTCCTCTACTGCAGCTTTTGTGCCGCTTACAATCGAGCATGGAGCATCCAATGTGATTTCTTTCCCGTCAGCCTGGCAGATTCGGCCGCCGGCTTCTTCCAGAATGATAGATCCTGCAGCGTAATCATACGGCTGAATCTTTAACTCAAAGTACAGCACATTTGATCCGGTACTTATCCGGCTGATACCGATTGCAGCCGAACCTCCGTTACGAATGCAGATGCTTCGAAGAAACAGTTCCTTCACAACAGACATCATGAGATCCACACGGTCATCGTTGTATCTTGCACAGCCAAACTCAGCGATACCTTCTGACAGAGCCTTATTCTCCATTGTTACTCTCTTATCATTCAGATACGCGCCTTTGTTTTTCATCCCCTTATACATTCGATTATTGTATGGGTCGTACACAAATCCGGCGATCATCTTACCATCCAGAGATAATCCGACTGAGATGCAGCTGTGAACATACTCAAAGAGAAAGTTCGTAGTACCATCTATGGGATCAATGAAAAACACATAGCCGTGTCTGATATCTCCATGGCAATTTCCTTCCATTTCTTCCTCACCATAATATGTCGCTGCCGGAAGGATCTTCTGAAACTCTTCGATCAGAAACCTCTGAATTTTCCGATCATAAACCGTAACATAATTCGCCGGTCCCTCTTTAGAAAAGATCTCATCTTTTTTTAAGTGCGCGGACAGGAGAATCTCACCTGCCTGCTTTATCACTTTTTCTATTGATTCATATAATTCGTTCATCGTATTTCGCACCTTTTTTCACTTACATTTGTTTCTGAATTCTTATAGCAATAATTTACCACACCTGCATGCCGTCCACAACCATCTAAAAAAGCGCAATAAAGTTTTGAAAAATCACGGCAAAACAATAATACTTCTGCCAAATTTTTCACCAGCTTCTATCGTAGAACGTGTTCCGCTGTTCCTGCCTGCTTCCACGACATAAATCTCTGCAGCAAGGGCAGCGATGATTCGATTACGCTGAGGGAAATGATACTTTCTG
>CAMBYR010000079.1 GCA_945872375.1 uncultured Blautia sp.
GCTCCTCTTCACGGATTTTCTGAAGAATCACGTTCTTTGCATTCTGTGTTGCGATTCTGCCGAATTCCCTGGAATGGATCTCCACCTGAATCACATCGCCGATTTCTGCTGCAGCATTGATTTTCTGCGCATCAACCAGAGAAATCTCCATAGCCGTGTCTTCTGCATACTCCACTACGGTACGGTCTGCAAGCACACGGAAGTCACAGGTTTCCGGATTGATCGTCACGTGCACATTATCCGCTTTTCCGAAATGATTCTTGCATGCCTGGATCAGAGACTGCTCAATCGCCCCAAGCAGGGTATCCTTGCTGATATTCTTTTCTTTTTCAAGGATTTCCAGCGCCTCCATCAATTCTCTGTTCATTTTTCTCTTTTCCTCCTGATTCGTTAAAATTAGAATTCCACCGCAAGACGAATCAGCGCAATTTCCTTTCTGTCAAAGGAACGTTCCTTGCCGTCTTCGTCAATGATTACACTGTTATTATCATATGCAGTAAGGGTACCGCAAAACTCCTTCTGTTTTTCAACAGGCCGGTATGTGCGGATCTCTACCAGTTTTCCAATGCTTCTGGCAAAATCCTTTTCTTTTTTCAAAGGTCTGTCAAGCCCCGGAGAGCTGATTTCCATAATGTAGCTGTCCTCAATAAAATCTTCCTCATCCAGCCTGTCGCTGAAAGCACGGCTTACTGTCTCACAGTCATTGACCGTAATTCCGCCGGTTTTATCGATGTATCCGCGAAGATACCAGGTTCCTGCTTCCTTTACATATTCCACATCCACCAGTTCAAACCCGTTGGCATCTACAATCGGCTGCAGCATTGCTTCTGCTTTCTGTTCATATTCTTCACGCCTGCTCATTTTCCACCATCCTTTCAGTTTCTTTTTTTACCAGGCCTGCCGGAACACACCTGAAATAATGGCATACACATAAAAGAGTGGACCGGAGTCCACTCTAATGCTATCTATTATCTAGTTTCTAACATTCTAACACTAACCATTTAGAAAATCAAGGGATTTTTTTCGGCGTTTTTTTCTCAGATTCTCGGTTTCACGCCCCGTGTATCCCTCTTCGCCAGCTTCACCTTGTTCAGCACATAAGGCTTATCGTGGAAGGTGATGGCATATTCCTGATGGGATTCCAGAAGATAAGCATGCTTCACCACCTCATTTTCGCCAAGCTTCATTCCGCGGACACCCATGGCCGTCTTCTTCATCAGAGAAATCTCCGATTTCAGGAAACGAAGGAAATAACCGCCGCTGCTCTGCAGAACAACCTGATCCATTTCACCGGCATTTCCCACAAAGATCAGCCTGTCATCCTCTCCCAGTCTGGTGGCCGCAATCGTACGTTTTGAAGCATCAAATTCCGCGCCTTCCACCAGCTTGCACATGGATTTTTCCGTTACAAACAGAAGTCTGGCCTCCCGGATCTGCCCCAGCGGAGCCACATAGATCATCTGTTCCTTTGCGCTGTCATAGTTGCTTAAATTGTCGGCAGGTGTTCCTTTATCACGGAACCGCACAAGCGGTATATCCGCCGCCTTTATGGCATGCATTTTTCCGCTGTCCGTAAAAATACAGATCTTGTCGGTGTTCATGCACGGGAACACATATTTATACTCACTGTGAGCCGCTTCCCGGTTTCGTTCATAGGCGGTCTTGTCGATGAGCTTCATATAACCAAAACGGTCCATCAGGAAGCAGACTTCCATTTCTTCCATTTTCTTTTCTTCATATACGGCTTCTTCCGCATTTTCAACAGAAGTTTTCCGTTTCGTATTATATTCCTTTTTAATAGAATCCAGCTCATCCATGATCACCTCCGACATGGAGGAATAATTATCCAGAATATCACGGTACCTGGCAATGTTTTTCATGGTTTCCGCATATTCCGCCTGAAGTGCCTCAATCTCCAGACCGATCAGTTTATAAAGACGCATCTCCAGGATCGCCGTGGCCTGCTTTTCCGAAAAGCGAAGCTTCGCTGCTGCCTTTTCGCTTGCCTTGCTCTTAAAGCGGATTCCTTCCGTCACACCGTCCACCAGGCATTTTTTCACCTGTTCCCTGCTTTTGCTGCCGCGAAGGATCTCGATGATCAGGTCAATGACATCACAGGCCTTGATCAGGCCTTCCTGAATTTCTTTCTTTTCCAGTTCCTTATTTAAAAGCGTATTGTACTTCCGGGTCGTCAGCTCGAACAGAAAATCCACATGATGCTCGATGATCTGCTTCAGGCTCAGGGTTTCCGGCCTTCCGTCCGCTACCGCCAGCATATTGACGCCAAAGGTATCTTCCAGTCTGGTCTTCTTGTAAAGCATATTGGTCAGATTTTCCACATCCGTATCTTTTCGAAGCTCCAGCACGATACGGATGCCTTCTTTGGAAGACTGGTTGGAAATATCCACGATGTCCGTTGTCTTTTTCGTCTCCACCAGAGCAGCCACATCATTGAGAAACTTTCCGATATTGGCACCCAGCATGGTATAGGGAATCTCCGTGATCACAAGCTGCATCCTGCCGCCTTTGAGTTTTTCCACCTCCACACGGCCCCTTAAGCGAATCTTGCCCACACCTGTCTCGTAGATTTTCCGAAGCTCATCCTTGTTGACCACGATTCCTCCGGTGGGAAAATCCGGGCCCTTCACATAACGCATCAGGCCTTTGACACTGATGTCATTGTCCTTCATATAGGCTTTGACCGCATCCACCACTTCTCCCAGATTGTGAGGCGGTATGCTGGTGGCCATACCAACCGCAATTCCCTCTGCGCCGTTTACCAGGATATTGGGAATCTTGACAGGAAGCACCACCGGCTCCTTTTCTGTCTCATCGAAGTTTGGCATAAAATCCACAACATCCTTATCCAGATCTGCCAGAAACACCTCCTGGGTCAGCTTTTCCAGACGTGCTTCCGTGTATCGCATGGCAGCCGCCCCGTCTCCCTCGATGGAGCCGAAGTTTCCGTGGCCGTCTACCAGCGTCTTTCCTTTTTTGAAATCCTGTGCCATCACCACCAGGGACTCATAAATAGAGCTGTCTCCGTGGGGATGGTATTTACCCATGGTATCGCCCACGATTCTGGCACATTTTCTGTATGGCCGGTCATAGCGGATCCCCAGTTCGTACATATCATATAACGTTCTTCTCTGTACCGGCTTCAGCCCGTCCCGCACATCCGGCAGGGCACGGGAAATAATAACACTCATGGCATAATCAATATAAGATTTCTGCATGACCTCCGCATAGTCGGTACGGATAATATTTTCCTGTTTTGTATCCATAATATTCCTTTCTGTAAGGGGCAAAACACTGTCTCGATCTTTCCATTTCAGATGTCAATCTCCGCATCCCTGGCATGTTCGTAAATAAAGGATTTTCTGGGCGGAACATCGCTTCCCATCAGCACCTCTGTGACGCTGGAAGCCAGCCTTGCATCCTCGATTTCCACCCGCTTCATCATACGTGTCTCCGGATTCAGCGTGGTTTCCCAGAGCTGCTGTGCATCCATCTCGCCAAGACCTTTGTACCGCTGAAGAGTAAAGCTTCCCGGCTTGTGACTCCTGCGGTATTTCTCCAGCGCTTTGTCATCATAAAGATACTCCTCCGCTCCTTTTTTCGGCATCACCTTGTAAAGAGGCGGCATGGCAATATATACGTGACCCTCATAGATCAGTTCCGGCATAAACCGGTAAAACAACGTCAGTAAAAGCGTGGAAATATGGGCACCATCCACATCCGCATCTGCCATGATCACGATCTTGTCATAGCGCAGCTTTGAGATGTCAAAATCATTTCCGTATCCTTCGGAAAAGCCGCAGCCAAAGGCATTGATCATGGTTTTGATCTCCGCATTGGCCAGAATCTTATCTATGGATGCTTTTTCCACATTCAGTATCTTTCCCCGGATGGGAAGGATCGCCTGATAATTTCTGTCCCTGGCTGTCTTTGCAGAGCCCCCTGCAGAATCTCCCTCTACGATGAAGATCTCGCAGAGCGAAGGATCCTTCTTTTCACAGTTGGCAAGCTTGCCGTTGGAATCAAAGGAATATTTCTGTTTTGTCAGCAGGTTGGTTTTTGCACGCTCCTCTGTTTTTCGGATCTTTGCTGCTTTTTCCGCACAGGAAAGAACTGTCTTCAGCGTTTCCAGATTTCTGTCAAAAAACAGGACAAGCTGCTCTCCCAGCACCTTGCCGGTGGCCTTGGCCGCATCCTGATTGTCCAGCTTTGTTTTCGTCTGTCTTCAAATCTGGGGGATGGATGCTTGATGGAAATGACGGCCGTCATTCCGTTTCGGATATCTGCACCCGTAAAATTCGGATCCTTTTCTTTCAGCACACCGATCTCTCTGGCATAAGTATTCATTACTGTTGTAAAGGTGGTTTTAAAGCCGGTCAGGTGCGTACCGCCCTCTGCATTGTAGATATTGTTGCAGAAGCCAAGCACATTTTCCCGGAATTCATTGGTAAACTGAAACGCAGCCTCCACCTGAATGCCGTCTGCCTCTCCTTTTAAATAAACAGGCTCGTGCAGTGCCTCGGAATTCCGGTTCAGATCCCGGATAAATCCGATGATGCCCTCCGGCTCATGATATTCGATCTTTTCCGGCTCCTCTCCCCTGAGATCTTCAAAAAGGATGGTCAGATCCGGGTTCAGATAAGCGGTTTCATGAAGACGGCTTTTTACCTCCGTGGCAGAAAACCTTGTTTTTTCGAAAATCTCCGGATCGGGAAGGAAGTTAATGCAGGTACCTGTTTCCCTGGTCTTTCCGATCTTCGGAAGCAGACCGTTTTCCAGCTCCAGCGCCGGAACGCCCTGCCTGTAATAGTCATGATGAATGTAACCGTCACGGCTGATCCTGATATCCAGATAGGTAGAAAGAGCGTTTACCACCGAGGAGCCAACGCCATGAAGACCTCCGCTTGTTTTGTATACCGAATTGTCAAACTTTCCGCCCGCATGCAGCGTAGTGAACACAAGACGCTCCGCGGAAACACCTTTTTCGTGCATATCCACGGGAATTCCCCGTCCATTATCGCTGACCGTACAGGAACCGTCCCGTTCCAGCACCACATGGATCCTGTCACAGAAGCCTGCCAGATGCTCATCCACCGCATTATCCACGATCTCATAGATCAGATGATTCAGACCTTTTCTGGATACACTTCCGATATACATTCCCGGACGCTTCCGGACTGCCTCCAGTCCTTCCAGAACGGAAATACTTCCGGCATCATAGGTTACTTTCTTTGCCATGGGTGTTACATTCCTTTCTTAATATCTTCGTTCAAACATTCGTTCCTTATGATAACCTATTTCCGGCTGTTTTTGCAAGTAAAATCGATGAAAGATTTTCCACCTTGAGTCGAATGTCATTTTAAATGTCATTTTCATGCAACTTTAAATGGAATTTTACTTTTTTTCTTTTTTTCTATTGACCTTTTTTTCTCTTTTTGATAGCATACAGCTAGTTTCAATAAAAAAACGGATATCTATGGATGTTATTTAAAATTGCATACAGAAAGGAAAATATGAAAAAATTATCTCAGGAAAAACTGGTGAAAACCGTTGCCGATCAGCGAAAAGCCAGACAGATGACACAGCTGCAGCTTTCCAAAGCCACCGGAATCAACCGCGTGATGATCGGGCGTCTGGAAAATATGGATTATATCCCTTCGATTGAACAGCTTCAGAAGCTTGGAGAAGTTCTGGATTTTGAAATTACCGATCTTTTTGTGGAGGAAGCCTCCGAAGAAGGTGCCGGTCATGTTCATCTGGACCATTCATACAAAATTGCTGTGGCAGGAACCGGTTACGTGGGACTCTCCATTGCCACTCTTCTGGCACAGCACAACCATGTGACTGCTGTCGATATTCTTCCTGAAAAGGTGGATATGATCAATCAGAGAAAATCTCCGATACAGGACGAATATATTGAAAAATATCTGGCAGAAAAAACGCTGGATCTTACAGCAACGCTGGACGGGGAAGCCGCTTACAGAGATGCCGATTTTGTGGTGATCGCTGCTCCCACAAACTATGATAGCAAGAAAAACTTTTTCGACTGCTCTGCCGTGGAAGCCGTTATTCAGCTTGTGCTGAAGGTAAATCCCAAAGCCATGATGGTGATCAAATCCACGATTCCAGTTGGATATACCGCCAGTGTCCGCGAAAAATACCAGACAAAGAATATTATTTTCAGCCCGGAATTCCTTCGGGAATCCAAGGCACTTTATGATAATCTGTATCCTTCCCGTATCATCGTTTCCTGCGATGAAGAATCCAGAGAAAAGGCACAGACCTTTGCTGCCCTTCTTCAGCAGGGCGCTGTCAAGGAACAGATCGACACACTTTTTATGGGCTTTACAGAAGCAGAAGCTGTCAAATTATTCGCAAATACATATCTGGCGCTTCGCGTATCCTATTTTAATGAGCTTGATACCTACGCAGAAACAAAGGGGCTGAATACCCAGGAAATCATCAACGGCGTCTGCCTGGATCCCCGTATCGGAACTCATTACAACAACCCGTCCTTCGGTTACGGCGGCTATTGTCTGCCCAAGGATACCAAGCAGCTTCTGGCAAACTTTGACGATGTTCCCCAGAATATGATCTCTGCTATCGTGGAAAGCAACCGCACAAGAAAGGATTTCATTGCCGACCGTGTTCTGGAAATCGCCGGTGCCTATGAGGCAAACAGCTCCTGGGACCGCACAAAAGAAGCGGAAAAGGTCATTGGTGTTTACCGTCTGACCATGAAGTCCAATTCCGACAATTTCCGTCAGTCTTCCATCCAGGGAGTCATGAAGCGAATCAAGGCAAAAGGCGCTACGGTTATTATTTACGAGCCAACCCTTCATGACGGCGAAACCTTCTTCGGAAGCAGGGTGGTAAATGATCTTAAGAAGTTTAAAAAGATGAGTCAGGCGATTATCGCAAACAGATATGATGCCTGCCTGGATGATGTGATTGAAAAAGTGTACACCCGTGATATTTTCAAACGCGACTAAGAGGTGCCAAAAATGACAAATATAAATTTAACAGATAAAACCGTACTGGTCACCGGCGGAATCGGCTTCATCGGTGCCAATCTGATCCTGGAACTAATGCGGACCATCGAGCCCATTCATATCGTAACCATTGACTCCCGCACCGATTATTACGATGTTTCTATTAAGGACTGGCGGCTTGAGGAAATCCAAAAAGAAGCTGCCGGACATCCGGCCTCCTCTTTTCAGTTTATTCTGGGCGATCTTGCAGACAGCGCGCTGATTCACAGGGTTTTTGAAGAGCATCAGCCGGATCTTGTGGTAAATCTTGCCGCTCAGGCAGGTGTCCGCTACTCCATCACAAATCCGGACGCCTACATCCAGAGCAACCTGATCGGATTTTACAATATTCTGGAGGCATGCCGTCACTCCTATGATAACGGCGCCAAAGGCGTGGAGCATCTGGTGTATGCGTCCTCCTCTTCGGTTTATGGCTCCAACAAAAAGGTGCCCTACAGCACCGACGACAAGGTAGACAATCCTGTTTCACTCTATGCTGCTACAAAGAAAAGCAATGAGCTGATGGCTCATGCCTACAGCAAGCTTTACAACATTCCTTCCACAGGACTTCGCTTCTTTACCGTATATGGTCCTGCAGGAAGACCGGATATGGCTTACTTTGGTTTTACCAATAAGCTCCTGAAAGGCGAAACCATTCAGATCTTTAACTATGGCAACTGCAAACGGGATTTCACCTATGTGGATGATATCGTGGAAGGCGTCAAACGTGTAATGCAGGGTGCTCCTGAACGGAAAAACGGCGAAGATGGTCTTCCTATTCCGCCATACGCTGTTTACAATATCGGAAATAATCATCCGGAAAATCTTCTGGAATTTGTGGATATCCTGCAGCAGGAACTGATCCGTGCAGAAGTGCTTCCCGAAGATTATGATTTTGAGGCGCACAAGGAACTGGTTCCCATGCAGCCGGGAGATGTGCCTGTCACCTATGCAGACACCTCCGCCCTGGAACGCGATTTCGGCTTCAAGCCCTCTACTCCGCTTCGGGAGGGACTCCGTAAATTCGCCGAGTGGTATAAGGAATTTTATCATGTATAACCCAAAAAAGAGTAACGGGGAAAAATCCTCATTACTCTTTTTCTTTATCCTTTTAAGTAATCCGGTGTCACATCTCTTCCCAGATCCCGGAGCATCTTTTTGTCGCTTCGAATCGTTGCACAGGCAGCCGTGGTCAGCATATTTCCGGTAATGGTTGCGGAAGCACCTGAACGGAAGGCCACCTCACCGTCATTTGTCAGCAGTGCACGTCCTGCCGCAAGACGGATATTCGCCTCCGGGTTGATATACCGGAAGAAAGCAATCGTTCTTAAAATCTCTTCTTCTGTCAGCCGGGGAAGATGTTTCAG